>JAQVXN010000006.1 GCA_028709135.1 Bacteroidaceae bacterium
TAATGAAATTTATCCATTCAGAAGAGCGAAGGAGAGTTTTGGCTCTCTTTCCTCTCTGAAAAAATATTTATCTTTTCCTATGCAACATTCCAAATTCCTCAGTTGCATTTACAAGTTGAACTCAAGAGATGATTACTTTTGCTTGATGCAAAAAACTAATCGACTATAAGGATATCCCCTCCATGTTCCTTTCTAAAGGCCTGCTTGACTATTTTGATTTTATAGACTATCCAGGGCTCAGGCCGTAAAATAAACTCGTTACTTTCAAAGAATTGATTCGATCGTGTTTCCTAAATTTTTACATGCTCAATCAAAGTTGGTGACGCAGTGCGTCACAAAAGAAACGCAGTGCGTCATGAAAAAAACGCGTCGCGTCACAAAAGAAACGCACCGCGTCACATAGAATAAGAGGTAACCTTTCATTTAGAACACTATATCCTGATAGAATTTCAGCCCAATAATGAAATGTATCAAAGACCCTACGAGGTAAAATGTTTCTGTCTGATTAGAGTCTTGACCTATAAAATGCTGTATTAAAAACTTGGAATGTAAGCATTTAAAATTCGTGGTGTCAGATGGATGCGGAGGCCCGTAGAATCTGTTGTTACCTAAATTTTTAATGCTAAACGAACCCATACTCTTTCTGAGTTGGATTCTACTTTAGTTATCTTGAAATAAGTCATGAACTCCGACGGAACCATTAAATGGGCGATTCCTAATAACCGCAATTTGTTTAATCCCCAACTTTACCGACTGAACCAAGAAACGTCTAAAAACAGCTAGAAGATGGGCAAACTACAGATGCGAGTTGTACAGTTACAGATTTTAAGCGAACCACTAAACGACTTGTTTGACCGATTTATTTTGTTAGCAAATTTTATAATCTGCTGCGGAAAGGAACAACAGGTAATCCTTCTCGATTCTTTAAATTCCCGATCTCAAAGTCTTTGAAAGCATAACGCACTTTTTGAGGTTGTTTCACTTTATCTGCACTGACTTCAACGAGATTCCCTTTTACAACGGCCAAAGCCGGAACATAAATATTGTCGTTGCCACAAATTTCAAAACCTACGATACGGTCCGTTATTGAGAATCCGTTTTTTGTATTTGTAAACGAGAGAATGGCTTTATTCTCTTTGAATTGTATCTTTTTAAATTCTGGATAATTTGCAGGTTCTTTAGATTTCTTGTAGATCTTATTTAGAGCCAGATTGGAAAGGCGCAAACCGATGCTAAATTTATCACTGGGGTGGATTTGAAACTCTTCTTCAGGCTGTACCAAGTCGTTTGTGCAAATGGTGAAGGTATTATTCGTAGTATGCGTTGCTATCCATTGTGCTTCTCGAAGTCTGGGCGCTCGGCCGTTGGCGCGCCCTCTATAAATACAAGGGGCAATTTCAACCGAAAGAAAAGGAAGGTTGTTCCGATGCCACTCTTGTCTCCAACGTAAAATCATATTGTGAAGGCGTTTCGCATAGTCGTCGTAATTTTCTACGTTGGCTTCGCCTTGATACCAAATGAAACCTTTAATGGTGTAACCTGCAATAGGATGAATCATACCGTTATACATCACAACGGGCGTTTGTTGTTGAATGTGGCTTAGGGCACTGTCGCTTAAATCCAATCCCTGATATGTAGCTGCGAGGTCTCGTGGCGTCCACCCTTCTACGCGCGAACCTCCATAATTGCAGCTGATAATACCTATGGGACAGTTTAATTTTTCTTCAAGGTGCGTAGCGAAGAAGAAACCTACTGCACTGAAGTTCTTAGCTGATTGTGGGTCACAGTTAGTCCAAATTGCTTTCGTTGTGTCTAGTGGTGTCAAAGAGGGAATGCGTGCTATTTGTGCAAAGCGTATTCTGCCGTTGTATTGTGCTGCATCCTGAATATATTTTGCGGCATTTTCGATAGGGCAATTGTCAAAACCTTGCAAAGGCATTTCCATATTGCTCTGTCCTGAAGCTATCCACACTTCACCAATCATAACGTTTTTGATACAACTTATGCTGTGCCCGTCTGAAAAAGTTAAGTTATGATTTTTAAAATTGCCTTTCGGAGTTTTCAAAAATATCTGCCAATACCCATTTGAATCACTTGGAGCTGTTTGTGCTCTTTTGTCCCAAGAAGTGTGTACGGTTATTTTTGAGAGAGCGTTTGTCCACCCCCAAATTTTAACAATTGATTTTTGCTGCAGCACCATGCCATCGCTGAAAAGCGAACCGAAACGAATTCCAGCGTAGGTCGACTGATAGATTAAACAACAAATGAAAAGCAGTAAATATCGCATCATTTGAAGAGTCTGTTTTTTATCTATAGGGAGATTTTGATTTGAATACTAGATATTTATTTGTCGGTACGGAAGGGAATAATAGGCAAATTGTCACCACTTTTCAAATTACCGATAGCGAAGTTGTGGAAACAGTAACGTACTGCAACCGGATTTTCTACATTTTGAGAACTGACAACAACCCTAGTGCCCTCAATACCGGCAGCCGCAGGATAAAACTTCTTGTCCGCACCGGCAATTTCAAATCCTTGGATATCTTGAAAACGGTTAAATCCATCTTGCAAGTTTGTAAAACTCAAATAAATCTTGTCTCCTTTTATTTCCATATTTTGATACTGCGGGCTTTCTACAACCAGTCCATTCATGTTGTAAACTTTATTTAGAGCCAGTAGGGACAAGCGTTCACCAACTTCAAATTTTTTGTGTGGATGGATTTGATAAGGTTCATATTCTTCAACCAAATCGTTTGTACACACCATCCATGTATTTTTTACACGGTTTTGCACGTCACATTGGGCTTCACGTAGTTGTGCTGAAAGATCTCCCTCTCCATATTTATAAGGTGCAATTTCAACAAAAAGGAATGGCAGGTCACCCTGTCCCCAATCTTTTCTCCATGCTTTAATCATGTTACTAAAACGATCTGCATAAACTTCCGGATGGGGCACATTACTTTCTCCTTGATACCAAATAAAGCCGCGTATATTGTATCCAGCTAACGGATGTATCATCCCATTGTACATAATCATGGGAGTACCGCAAAAAGGATTCTTAAAAAGTTCTGTTTCTAATTTTATTTCAGGGTATGTTTCTAATATTTCTTCTGGAGTCCAAGCCTCTACGGAAGAACCTCCCCATGCATTGTTGATGATGCCAACGGGACAGGTTAATTTATCGGCTAGTTGTGTGGCGAAGAAATAAGCTGTAGCACTAAAATCACGTGCCGTTTGAGGAGTACAGTCCATCCATTTAGCATCTACAAATTCTCCCAATTGTCTTAGAGGAAAGCGTGGTATGCTCACCATGCGCAGTTTGCCATTATATTTGTTTGACTCCGATATGTATCGGGAAGAATTTTGAACAGGACAATTATAGTATCCGTGTAACGGCATTTCCATATTACTCTGTCCTGAGGCAAACCAAACTTCGCCGATAAGCACATTCTTAATGACGAGTTTTTGCCCGTCGCTCATTGTAATCTTATAATTTTTGTAACTTCCTACAGGCGTTTGTAAATGCAGTTCCCATTTTCCTTCGGCGTCACTTTTACAACTTACGGTTTTGTTGTTCCAAGAACCTTTAACAGAAACTTTTGAGAGGGCTTTAGCTCGGCCCCATACGCGTACTTTGGACTGTTGTTGTAAAACCATGCCGTCGTTAAATAGACTGGCAGGACGTACGATGGCTTGTGTGCTTCCACATAATAGCATCGAAAGAAGGAATAAGGAAATCTTTTTCATAATTATATTGGGGTTGTGTTTTTTATGCATACAAAAGTAAAGATATTATTTGATACCGTTTTATAATAGGGAAGTTTAAAATATAGATTTTTGAAGAAAAAGGAGTTTCGTCTGTATTTTTGTTCTTTAACTCAAAGTATTTTTAAAATGCCTTCACTCCAAATTTTACCCAGTTCTACGGCTCCATCTTTGTTGGGATGTAAATAGAAAATGCCGGCGTTACCTTTTTCGGCTGTAAAAAGTTTATAGTTCTCTTTAAAAAAGTCGTAGCCTCGTTTGCTTCCTGGAAATACTTGAGATTTTCCAGCTTGAGCGTAGTGTTCCATGAGGCGGTCAATCATTTCTGGATAAGTTTGCAGGCGGTTTAATCCTTTCTGCATGTAGCGCGCACCATTATAGGTGTTGGGACTGTACCAAATGGGGTATTGTACCACAACAAGAGCTTTCGGGTAATGACGTAGCAACTCGTCGATAATCACCTGCATGTTTGTATAATATTGTGCTGGTACTACAGGAGATCCAAAGCAATCGTCCGAACTGTCATTTGTGCCAAGTGATATTGAAAAGATGAGTTTGCCTTTCAGTTTGCTCATCTCGTCGGCATTTTTTATTACGTTGGGAAACTGATGAGTAGAGGCGGGCAAAAAGTCTACTGTTGTCATGCCACCTACACCGCAATTTCGGTAATTTACATTACGTCCTGTTTGCTGTTCAATATATTTACAAACTTTCACAGGAGTAGCTTCGGTTGCAGGGTCTTCCAATGTTGCCCCATAAGTGATGCTGTTGCCAATAAAAACGATATTCAGGTCGTCGGCCCCGATGACTGTTCCTGTAATAAAAAGGAGCAGTAAGGAGATTAAAGTTTTTCTCATAATAAATGAAATGTATTTCTATACAAAATTACTATATATCAATTGAAAATAATGTAAGTCAGACGATTTTTTAGCTCCTGGAAAGTGTTGTTCTTAATTTATAGATTGGTAAAGTGTTAAATGGGTCTCCTCGTTTCTTGTATTTTATTAAAAGAATGACTAAACTTGAAAATTGTTTCTTTTCATATCGATTTATAGCACTAACTTTGCACGCAATTTAAAAATAACTATCAAAATGAATGACGGTCCTTATCCGAGTCCAGAGAAAATAATATTTAACTGTATCCGTTAGGAAGTCATAATCTGTGTTTATCATCAGTTATATCTTTTGACGGATTAAAATTAAAGGTATAACTTATGGTAAAGAAGTTCAAGAATGCCATTGGGCAGATTGATTTTAGAAGCAAAAACAATTCACAATCTACTGTTGCTGAAAATCTTATTACTGCAGCCGTTTTAGAAAAACAAGATTTCATAGATACCTATCACTGTTCATTAAGTGGACTGACAGAGGAGGACGTTTTTAGAAATCGGGAAGAATTTGGTTCAAATCGTATTAAAAGAGAAAAGACGCGTTCGTGGTATCAGCAACTTTTTTCAGCTTTTGTGAATCCTTTTATTGGGATTCTGGCTCTAATTGCAATTATTTCTTTTGTCATTGATGTGTGGCTTGCGGCGCCGGCTGAAAAAGACTACAAAACCGTTATTGTTGTTTCGATAATGGCATTGATAAGTGTTGTGATCCGTTTTGTTCAGGAATATCGAAGCGGTTGTGCTGCAGAAAAGCTTAAAGAACTTGTTACCACAACAGCAACTGTTATTCGTCAAGAAATAGGTAAATCAGAAATTGATTTTGAAGAAATTGTTCCCGGAGATGTTATTCAACTGTCTGCAGGAGACATGATTCCCGCAGATTGCAGGGTACTTCAGTCTAAGGATTTGTTTGTGAATCAGTCCTCATTGACGGGGGAATTTATTCCTGTTGAAAAAAACAGCCAATCTGTAGAAGAGGCTAAACATTTTTCTCCCTTTGAATTGTCTGATATTTGTTTTATGGGAACGGATGTCGTTAATGGTTCAGCTACCGTTGTGGCCGTTAATACGGGCGAAAGAACTTTTTTTGGCTCGATCAGTAAAACAGTTATCGGAAAGCGTGTAGAAACGAGTTTTGACAAGGGAATCAGTAAAATCAGTTGGTTGCTAATTCGTTTCATGCTGTTGATGGTGCCACTCATTTTTATGATTAATGGCTTTATGAAAGGCAACTGGTATGATGCCTTGCTTTTTGCAATTGCTGTTGCTGTCGGTCTTACACCAGAAATGTTGCCGATGATTGTGACGGCAAATTTAGCTAAAGGTGCTGTGAACATGAGCAAGTATAAAGTGATTATTAAACGTCTCAATGCTATTCAGAATATCGGAGCAATGGACGTTTTATGTACAGATAAGACAGGAACTCTGACGTTGGATAAGGTTGTATTGGAAAAACACATTAATATATATGGTGTTGATGATGATGAAGTTCTTAGTTGGGCTTATCTTAATAGTTTTCATCAGACCGGTGTAAAGAGCCTCTTGGATAAGGCCATAATTACTCATGCAGAATTAAATGAGGAATTGCATGTTGAACGCGATTTTGAAAAAATAGATGAAATACCGTTTGATTTTCATCGTCGCAGATTATCTGTCATTTTAAGAAAAAAAGATGGGAAGCATTTATTAATTTGCAAGGGAGCTGTAGAAGAAATCTTATCGATATCTTCGTTTGCGTTTGATCCAGGAGATGATAATCATCTTCAGATTTTTACGGATGAGATAATACCTCTTAATCGTAAAACAAGGGAATTGATTCTGCGTGAGTCGAATGCAATGAATGAGGAAGGCATGCGCGTTTTGTTGGTTGCTGTAAAAGAATTTGAACCACGTGATTTGAATTACTCCGTATCAGACGAAAGTAATTTGATAATCGCCGGACTTATTGGTTTTCTTGACCCTGCAAAACCTTCTGCATGTGAGGCCATACAGCGCCTACACGATTTAGGTGTTCATGTAAAAGTGTTGACAGGGGATAATGAGATTGTGACAAAAAAAATCTGTAAAGAGGTTGGGGTGCCCATTGATCACATTATAATCGGAAATGAATTGGATGAGCTTTCGGATGAAGAATTTATTTCAAAAATAGATGAGATCAGTATCTTTTCGAAGTTAAATCCATTGCAAAAAAGCAGAGTTGTTCGGCTTTTGCAATTAAAAGGACATACAGTAGGTTTTTTAGGGGATGGCATTAACGATGCCGCTGCTTTAAAGCAGGCTGATGTTGGCATATCCGTTGATACAGCAACTGACATTGCAAAGGAAAGCTCTGATATTATTCTACTTGAAAATGATTTGAATGTTCTTAGAAAGGGAGTGGTTTACGGACGCAAGACATTCGGAAATATTCTGAAATATATTAAGATGACAACAAGTAGTAATTTTGGAAATATGTTTAGTATGCTTGGTGCCAGTGCTTTTTTACCATTTTTGCCGATGTTGCCCGTACAATTACTATTGCAGAATTTGCTTTATGATATTTCTCAAATATCCATTCCATGGGATAATGTTGATGAAGAATATATTAATAAACCACAACAGTGGGACGCTTCTTTCTTGTCAAAGTTTATTCTTTTCATAGGGCCTATCAGTTCTATTTTTGACTATGCAACGTTTGCATTGATGTTTTTTGTATTTAAGGCAAATAGTCCGCAAAATCAGAGTTTGTTTCAGACAGGATGGTTTGTAGAGGGTTTGTTGTCTCAAACCTTAATTATCCATTTAATTCGCACACGTAAAGTTCCGTTTATTCAAAGTTGTGCTACTCGTCCAGTTTTAGCATTGACGATACTAATTATGTGCATTGGTATAATTATTCCATTTTTGCCTGTTGCACATTTGTTGGGATTGCAGAAACTTCCGTTTATGTATTTTCCTTATCTGTTCTTAATATTGATGTGCTATGCTGTTCTTACTCAAATGATGAAGACGTGGTTTATTAAACGATTCCATGTTTTCTAATATTATTCCGAAAAGGATGTCAAATTTCTTAAGAAATTAAGAGAATAGAAAGAACGTACGTACATTGCGAGAGTAATAATAAGGTGAAAAAGCGGAGCAACTTTTTGAAATGAAGTTGCTCCGCTTGATGGTGTACTGATTAGGAGAAGTTTGATTTTTATTTTTGTTTGTCAACAGCTCGATGGCTTTTCGCACGGAAGGATTTGTTTCATTAACAATCGCGAAATATTCTGACATGTCCCAGAGATCGCGTGCAGTAAGAGCTTTCAGCGTTTGTTTAAGTATTGGCAGGGTCTTCTGCAATTCTGTATTGTCTTTGGGCTTCACGTTCATGCGGGTGCCGTTTGCAATAATTGTGTCAATAAGTGATTGCGGCACTTCATATTCTCTTTTAAATTTATCGAAATCCTTATATTGTTCTGTCAATTGCTTACGTTGTTTGTCGGAATATTTCAGGTAGTTATTCAAAATGATATTTTTCAAACTCAATTGGCGATAATACATGGTATAAATTGTCGTGTCCAATGGAACGAAATAATCTGGCATAATGCCTCCTCCACCATATACTGTGCGACCTTTCCGCAATGTTTTGTATTTTAGCGAATCTGCGAAATGAATACTGTCGGCATGCATCATTTCGCCGTCTTTCAAGCGTTTCAAAATATCTTCATCATAATCTTTAGAGTCTCCTTTTACGTAGGGTTTCTGAATGCAGCGTCCTGAAGGGGTAAAATAATGTGATACTGTGATGCGGATGAGTGAGCCGTCCGGCAAGTCCACTGGACGTTGTACGAGTCCTTTGCCAAAAGTACGACGCCCAACGATAATTCCGCGGTCTTGATCCTGTAGGGCGCCACTAACAATTTCAGCAGCAGATGCTGTGTAGGCGTCAACCAAAACAACAACATTACCATCAAGGAAATGGCCTCCTCCGGTAGCTTTATATTCTGCGTGTGGTACTGCGCGTCCGTCGGTATAAACGATCATGTCCCCCTCTTTTAGGAATTGGCTGGCAACTTCTGTGGCGGCACTCAGATATCCTCCTCCGTTTTCTTCCAAATCAAGAATGAGACTTTTCATACCTTTTTTCTTGAGTTTGTCGATAGCTTGTTCAACTTCCTTACCTGTAGTGGCGGCAAAGCTGCTGATGCGGATAAGACCGATACCTGGGCTGATGATGTATGCTGCGTCAACAGAATAAAGAGGTATTTTGTCGCGTACTACACGAAATTTTAGTACTTCCGGCACGCCACGACGCACAATCCCCAATAAAGCCACTGTGCCTTTGGGCCCTCGCAAGCGTTTCATAATTTCAGTTCTGTCCATTTTCACTCCGGCAATGGCAGAATCATTTACACTGATGATGCGGTCGCCGGCTAAGATGCCTACTTTTTCAGAGGGACCTTTGGATACTGTTTGAACAACAACGAGTGTGTCTTCAAGTATATTGAACTGTACGCCGATACCTTCAAAATTACCATTTAGTGGCTCGTTGAGTTTTTTGGTTTCTTCGGCATTGGTGTAGCTGCTGTGCGGGTCTAGAGAGGCGAGCATGCTTTTGATGGCTTCGTCGGTCATCTTGCTCGTGTTTACAGTATCCACGTAGAGCGTTTTGACAGCAATCACAGCCGTCGTGATTTTCCTCAATGACATCTCCAATTCTTTTGTCAACTGTTGCGCGGATGCAGTTTGGAAGACCAGTAGTAGTGATAAAAATAGTATTGTTTTTCTCATGATGATATGTAATTTCATTTAAATAGAAATGTTGGAAATAATATTAAGGCAGATATTCTTGAACGTCTTTACCATATGAAATGAGTTCGCGTATGGCACTCGAACTGACATAGGCATACTGATGTTCTGTGAAAAGTAACACAGTTTCGATGCCTGAAATGTGACTATTCATTTCTGCAATGTCGCGCTCATATTCAAAATCGCGCACTGAACGTAAACCGCGCAAAATGAAATTCGCTCTTACTTTTTTTGCAAAGTCAATAGTTAAGGTGTCGTAACTCTGTACTTCAATGCGGGGCTCATCTTTGTAAATGCGGCGTATTTCACCCATGCGCCGATCTATTGTGAAAAGTGTTTTCTTGGCCTCGTTGATGCCTACTGCAATAATAATCTTGTCGAAAAGCGGCAGGGCACGGCGTATAACGCTGGCATGACCCACAGTAAAAGGGTCAAAACTTCCGGGAAACAAAGCAATTCTTTCCATATTCTGATGTGATTATATTCTTAGGGAGAGTTTCCATGAAACAAGTACCCTTCGTGTTTATCAATTTATTATCCTTCTACAAAGTGTTCATCGGGAAGATCCTCCTCTATGCTCAGGTTATTGATGATGAAGTCCTGTCTTTCGGAAGTGTTCTTGCCCATATAGTAGCCGAGAAGAGCGTCCACATGATCGTCTTTGTGAAGCGAAACGCGTTCTAGTCTCATGTCAGCGCCGATGAAGTATTTAAATTCATCAGGAGATATTTCTCCCAAACCTTTAAATCGAGTGATTTCTGGTTCTGGTTTTAGGTCTTGAACGGCTTTCAGACGTTCTTGCTCTGTATAGCAGTAGCGGGTTTCGAACTCTGCGCGTGTAGAACTTTTTTGTTGTTTTAGAATGGCTGCACCTGCAGCATTGGCCTCCAAATGAATTTTTTCTGTCGTGCTTTTGCGAAGCTTTTTAACCTTGTTGCGTACCCGGAAGAGGGGCGTTTGTAAAATATAAACATGCCCCTTTTTTATCAGATCTGGAAAGAATTCCAAAAAGAAGGTTATCATGAGTAGGCGTATGTGCATGCCGTCAACATCAGCATCGGTGGCCACAATGACCTTGTTATAGCGCAGTCCGTCGAGCCCGTCTTCAATATTTAGAGCTGCCTGTAGTAGGTTGAATTCCTCATTTTCGTAAACAATTTTCTTTGTCAGTCCAAAACTGTTTAATGGTTTGCCTCGCAGGCTGAATACAGCTTGTGTGGCTACGTCGCGACTCTTTGTGATGGAACCGCTGGCTGAGAGTCCCTCTGTGATGAAAATGGAACTTTCTTCTTGCCTATTCCCGCGTGCGTCATTATAATGGATGTGGCAGTCACGTAGTTTGTCATTGTGCAAATTTGCCTTCTTGGCTCGTTCACGTGCAAGTTTTGTTACACCAGCCATGGCTTTACGTTCCCGCTCGGAGTCCTGAATTTTTTGGAGAAGGATTTCGGCCATTTCTGGATTCTTGTGCAGGTAGTTATCAACGTTCTCTTTTATGAAATCACCTACAAATTTGTTCACACTGACGCCGCCTGGAGACATCGTAAGCGAACCAAGTTTGATTTTGGTCTGGCTTTCGAACATCGGTTCTTCGACATCTAACGCGATGGCAGCTACAATGCCGTTGCGTACGTCCTGTACGTCAATATTCGTTTTCCCATAAAATTCCTTGAAGGCACGTGCGATGTGTTCTTTAAAAGCACTTTGGTGCGTTCCACCCTGCGTGGTGTGCTGCCCGTTTACGAAAGAATAGTACTCTTCTCCATATTGATTGGTGTGGGTGAAAGCAATCTCAATATCTTCTCCTTTCAGACGAACAATGGGGTAAAGTGCCGGAACGGTCATGTTGTCGTTCAAGAGGTCTTCAAGCCCATTGCGACTCATGATGTGTTGCCCCTTATAGTAAATGTTCAGACCTGAATTCAGATAAGTGTAATTGCGGAGTTTTTCTTCAATGAATTCATCATGAATTTCGTAATTCAGAAAAAGTGTTTCATCTGGTACAAAGTAGACTTCTGTCCCGTTCTCGTCGGTGGTGTCGAGGGTCTCGTCTTTAGATAGTTGCCCACGTTCAAAGGAGAGGTGGCGTACTTTTCCTTCTCGATAGGATGAAACTTCAAATAGAGAACTCAGGGCGTTGACAGCTTTCAGACCTACGCCGTTGAGGCCTACGCTTTTCTTAAAGGTTTTTGTGTCATATTTGGCACCAGTATTGAGTTCGCTCACCGCTTCTACCAGCTTCCCTTGTGGAATGCCACGCCCATAATCGCGGATGCGCATTCCTTTTTGATCCACGATGTCGATGTAGATGCGTTTGCCGAAGTCCATGCGAAATTCATCGATGCTGTTGTCCACAACCTCTTTTAGTAATACATAGATGCCATCTTCTGCGTGAGAACCATCGCCCAAACGTCCGATATACATACCTGGGCGTGTGCGCACGTGGTCCATGTCGCTCAGATGCTGGATGCTTTCGTCGTTGTAGGCAGAAATGCCTTCAGCCATTTGTATTTCTTCTTCTGACATATTTGTATAAGAACTATATTTCTTTGGTGAAGCAACGGCGACGCTTGTGTTGTT
Organism: Bacteroidaceae bacterium; assembly: GCA_028709135.1. Lineage (GTDB taxonomy): Bacteria > Bacteroidota > Bacteroidia > Bacteroidales > Bacteroidaceae > UBA6382. The sequence goes on from JAQVXN010000006.1 coordinate 12,009, forward strand.
CCGTTTTTAAATATTGCCACTGTGCTTGCACCTTGTCATTTATTTCCAATTCAGGATTTGTTTCTCCCCATTTGAATCCGTACTTTTTATAAATAGGTATGAGATCCGTAAAGAGGAGGGCATTTACACCTTTGTTTTGATATTCTGGTTTTACGGCGATAAGTAGTAAGTCCAAAATGGGCGGACGCTTCAGATAGAGTGTTTTAAGAAAATAAAACCAACCAAAGGGAAATAATTTTCCTTTGGCTTTTTGTAAAGTTGTGGAGAGTGATGCCATGGAGATGCCTACACCAATGAGCGCATTCTCTTCATTTTCAACGAGGGTAACCATGTTTAAATCCAGAATGGGTAAATATTCGTTCACGTACTGATCTATCTGGCCCTTTGTCATTTCGGAATAACCAAAAAGAGGCGAGTAGGCTTCGTTGATGAGATCGAAAATTTTATATCCGATGCCGGTTTGTCTGATTTCGCGTATACTTTTTAACTTCCGGATATGTAGATGATACTTTTCTTTCACGATCGTTGAAATTCTGGTATATTTATCAGGAATTATGTCCGGTACGAACAATTTCAGCTCTATCCAGTCCATGGCCTTCTTCATACCTAGCTTTTCCATGTGCTGTGGGTAATATGGATAGTTATAAATGGTAGCCATTGTACTGAGTTGGTCAAAACCTTCTATGAGCATGCCTTCGGCATCCATGTCTGTAAAGCCCAAAGGTCCTTCTATCGTTTTCATACCGCGTTCTTTCCCCCAATTAATAACGGCTTCAATAAGTTTGCGACTTACTTCTTCGTCATCAATGAAGTCTATCCAGCCAAAGCGCACAGTTTGTATACCCCATTTCTCGTTAGCACGGCGATTAATGATAGCAGCTATGCGCCCCACAATTTTTTCGTTTTGATAGGCCAAAAAATAATCTGCTTCACAAAATTCAAAAGCAGGGTTCTTTTCAGGTGAAAAAGTTTTAACCATATCTTCGTACAAGTCGGGAACCGAATACTTGTTTTTCTTATACATCTCGTAATTAAAGCGGATAAATTGTTTAAGCTCCGTTTTTCCTGTCACTTTCTGAATGGTGATTGTCATTTTAGGGTAAAATTGCCTTTTGAAGGATTAATAACATACAAAGTTACGCTTTTCCTACCGATTATGAAAAGGGTTTAAAAAAAAATGTCAGTTCGTTTTTTTATTCCTTGAAGAATTTTTGTCAATTGCTATAAATGCGATGAAAAAGACTTTCCAACTATACAATCGTGGTCTGTATAAAAGTTTCCATACTCTGTCTCCCCTTACTCATTTCTTCCTGATGACGACTTCTAGGAGTGTATATTTTATAAAGATGCTCTTAAAGAAATGCGTTTTAAACATAATGACGCACTGCGTCATCAAAAAAACGCACCGCGTCACTAAAATGACACACTGCGTCACAAAAGAAACGCACCGCGTCACCAAGTATATTACATATTGTTGAAAAATAGATGAGCCATAAATATAGAAAGTCAACAGGCTATTTCGGTTGCTTAGATTTATGTGAAAAGTGTATGATAATCTTGCAGGACAGATTATAGTTTGGTTGATCAAATGATTAGTTTAAAAAAGCGAGAATGAAAGCTTAGAGGAAAAAACTGTATATTTGTAGTCGTTATATATTACCCAGAACGTATACTATAGAAACGCGATGGGATTAAAACAATTTCAAAATGAGAAAAATTGAAATTTTATTGGGCTTGTTTGTGGGGCTTGTTTTTGCATCATGTACGGATAGGCAAAAAGCCGATGACGCTCAGAAGAATGCCGAAGTTGCTATCAAACAGGTTGATAGTATTAACACTGTGATTGCTCAATCCAGTGTAAAGCTGGACAGTCTTCAACATGCTACTTATGCTACTCCGGCAGAGAAACAGACTGCAGTGGATGAAATGCAGGAGGAGGTAGATGGGGCCAAGTCTGCATTGGAAAATGCGCAGCAGAGGTATGAAGCTGCCAAACAAAGCTTCAAAGACGCTACGGGAAAAGAATTTATGGAGCGAACAAAGCCGTAGACTTTTTAAATGTAAAGCGAAAAATCAAGAGGCCAAAGTCGGTAGCTGTAATGCGGAAAGTTTGTATGGTAAAAAAGATTCCTAAATTTACCAGCTGGATAAGAAATTCATGAGGAAAACTATAGAAGTCAGATGAGTTCAATTAATCTTTATGTCGGGAGGAAAAGTGAAATTACATCACTTAAAAAATTTCAAATGTTTTTTGTTTAGATACTCATAAATAATAAAACAAGGATGTGGTGTTGCTTTTAGAGAAGTCAAAAAGAAATATCACAATATAAAAAGCCGTTGTCAAAAAGAAGACAACGGCTTAAAAAGTTTTGAAACGAAGCGGCAACTACTTACGCAGGCCAAGTTTAGCAATCAGGGCGCGGTAACGCTCGATGTCTTGTTTCTTGAGGTAGTTGAGGAGCGCGCGGCGCTTCCCTACCAATTTTGTTAAGGCCCGTTCTGTTGTATTATCTTTACGGTTGGCCTTCATGTGCTCCGTCAAATGGGAAATACGGTATGAGAACAATGCTACCTGGCTCTCTACAGAACCGGTATCAGAGTTGGACGTTCCGTACTGTCCAAAGATTTCTTTCTTCTTTTCAGAATCCAAATACATAAATGTTGAATAAATTAATGAATGACTATTATTGCTCTCTATTCTAAAGAAAGTGGGTGCAAAGATAGTAAGTTTTTGATAGCTAAACAAGAATATTCTGAGATTTTTTCGGGAATTATTTGTTTTCCTTATACGATTTGTCCTTGGAAACGTAGAGAATATCTTGTTTATCGTTCATTCGATAACTGATCACAAACATAGTCTGTTTGTTGTTTTTTACGGCATCAATGTAGGTTTCTTCATTAGCTTGGTTGATAAGTGTAATGCGTTTTGAAGGCATTTTCCCATAATTTTGCTTTGTATCGTTGCTGCAGGCGTAAGTGCCATTTTCAAAACTGCCGGCATCATGGTAGTGACGCAGGTAAGTCTGGTCTTTATGGAATTCAAAAAAGTTTGTGGAGTCTACTTCTTTGCAGGAATCATCGGTATAAACATACCAGCGTCCGAGAACGTCTAGGCCCTGTTTGGGGGATGTGCCGCAAGATGCCAATAGGAAGGCAACGAATGCGAAAAAGAGCAGTTTTTTCATAATCGATATTGTTTTTATTCTTTGATTATCATGTTGGAAACTCGAAAAACAATGCTAGTCGTGGCAGCCCAATTGCTTCGCCGACCTCACAAAATTACGAATTATTGATAGAAAATGAATTTATTTGGATGCAAATATAATGGATTATACATTATAAAAGAAAGAAACTGAAAGATATTCCATTAAAAAGTAGTAACTTTGCAGCTCAGAAATTTTAAGGATACAAAAAAGATGCAAGACATTCGTAATATTGCCATCATTGCACATGTTGACCATGGAAAAACCACCTTGGTAGACAAAATGTTGATGGCGGGTCATTTGTTTAGGGACAATCAACAAACTGGTAATTTGATTTTGGATAACAATGACTTGGAACGAGAACGAGGCATAACGATTTTGTCAAAGAACGTATCCATTGTATACAAAGGCGTCAAAATTAATATTATAGATACTCCGGGCCACTCTGATTTTGGTGGTGAAGTTGAGCGTGTATTGAATATGGCGGATGGTTGTATCCTCTTGGTGGATGCTTTCGAAGGACCAATGCCGCAAACACGCTTTGTGTTGGAAAAGGCGTTGAAAATAGGATTGAAGCCCATTGTAGTAGTAAATAAGGTGGACAAGCCAAATTGTCGGCCTGAGGAAGTTTATGAAATGGTATTTGATTTGATGTATAATCTGAAAGCTACAGAAGATCAATTAGATTTCCCCGTAATTTACGGTTCTGCCAAAAACGGTTGGATGAGCGAGGACTGGCGTAAACCTACAGACAACATCAATTATTTGCTCGATAAAATTATTGAGGTGATTCCCGCTCCGAAACGTTTGGAGGGAGCACCGCAGATGCTGATCACTTCGTTGGACTATTCCAACTATACCGGACGAATCGCTGTAGGTCGCGTTCATCGTGGCATGCTTTCAGAGGGAATGAACGTGACAATAGCTCATCGAGACGGCTCGATGGAAAAAACAAAAATCAAAGAAATCCATACGTTTGAAGGTATGGGCCACCGCAAGATAGACCGAATGGAAAGTGGTGATATTTGTGCTGTTATCGGTTTGGAAAATTTCGAGATTGGTGATACGATTTGTGATTTTGAGAATCCTGAACCACTTCCGCCTATTACAATAGATGAACCAACGATGAGTATGCTTTTTGCCATTAACGACTCGCCCTTTTTCGGTAAGGAGGGAAAGTTTTGTACGAGTCGGCAAATCGAGGAACGCCTGCAGAAGGAACTTCAGAAAAACTTAGCTTTGCGCGTTCAAAAAGGCGATAGCTTTGATAGTTGGATTGTCTCTGGACGTGGAGTGTTACATCTTTCTGTTCTTATAGAAACAATGCGTCGTGAAGGTTATGAATTGCAGGTAGGTCAGCCTCAGGTGATTTTCAAGGAAATAAATGGAAAACGTTGTGAGCCTGTGGAAGAACTTACAATTAATGTGCCTGAAACGTTTTCAAGCAAAATTATAGATATGATTACTCGTCGCAAAGGCGAGATGACAACGATGGAAAGTCAGGGAGAACGTGTAAACATTGGCTTTATCATTCCATCCCGCGGTATAATCGGGTTGCGTACAAATGTGCTCACTGCAAGCCAAGGAGAGGCGATCATGGCACATCGTTTTAAAGAATATCAACCCTATAAGGGCGATATGGTGCGGCGTACAAACGGTTCGATGATAGCGATGGAGGGCGGTACGGTATTTGCGTATGCTTTGGATAAATTGCAGGACCGCGGTCGTTTCTTTGTATCGTCTCAAGATCAGGTCTATGCAGGGCAAGTGGTTGGAGAACATGTACATGAGAATGACATCGTAGTTAACGTAACCAAAGCCAAACAATTGACGAACGTGCGCGCGAGTGGTACAGACGACAAAGCCCATATTATTCCTCCGGTAAACTTTTCATTGGAAGAAGCTTTGGAATATATCAAAGAAGACGAATATGTAGAAGTGACGCCAAAAAGTATGCGTATGCGCAAGATCCTATTGGGTCATACTGAGCGCAAACGTGCCGGAAGGGATTAAGATAAACATTCCTTAATTTATATAATGAGAAAAACGGGAATTTCCAACAGGAAGTTCCCGCTTTGCTTCTCAGTTGCAAGTTCGTTCAATAACATTTTGAAACCAAAAGATGCTTCAAACATGAAAACAGTGACAGATAACATCTAAATTTTTCCGCTTTGAACAATTATGCGTAACTTTGAACGTGAAAACCGCATCTTAAATTTATGCTTTTCAATTCTATTGAATATTTGTTTTTTCTGCCAATTGTATTTTTGATATATTGGTTGGTGTGCAGTAATATTCGCAGTCGGAATTTGCTTATTGTGGGTGCAAGTTTCGTTTTTTATGGTTGGTGGGACTGGCGCTTTTTGAGTCTGATGGTTATGTCATGCTTTTGCAGTTTCTTTGCCGGATTGTTACTGGAAAGGAGTGAAAAAAGGAGAAAACTCATTTTGATAGCATCATTGGCGGTGAATCTGGGTATTCTTTTTGTATTCAAATATTATAATTTCTTTATGGAGAGTGCAAGGGAGGTCGTGCAAGTTTTTGGCCTGCGTCCGTCGTTCTCTTTTATTTCAGTGGTGTTGCCAGTAGGAATTAGTTTCTATACGTTCCAGGCTGTGGGATACACGGTAGATGTTTATCGGCGCGGATTCAAAGCTGTAAAAGATCCGATACTGTTTTTTGCTTTTATTAGTTTCTTCCCACAATTGGTGGCGGGGCCTATCGAACGTGCATCGAATTTGATCCCACAGTTTACAGCGCCAAGAATATTCAATAATGCGCTGGCCGTGGACGGAATGCGTCAAATTTTGTGGGGATTGATGAAGAAAATGCTATTAGCAGATAACTGTGCAGTGGTGGCGAATTATGTTTTTGCACATTATGCAAACTTGTCAGCAATGGATTTGTGGTTGGGAGCGATTTGTTTTACATTTCAAATATATGGGGACTTTTCAGGCTATTCTGACATTGCCATAGGTAGTGGAAAACTCTTTGGAATCCGTTTGATGAAGAATTTCAGATTGCCATACTTTTCTCAAACTATACCGGAGTTCTGGAGACGCTG
>JAQVXN010000210.1 GCA_028709135.1 Bacteroidaceae bacterium
TTCTTTAGCTGGATAGAGTCATGTAAGAAAGTAATTCCAAGATATGAAATAAAAGAGGAATCATATCTAGGAGTTGTAACGGTAGCAGCAATAATTAGATTACATGAAGTTTTGGGATAGGCTCAATGCTTAAATATACCAAAATTTTGGCAATTATCGATTTTTCCAATGTTCTTTGTATTCCTCGATTAATATGGGTTAAGTTTTGCGGAGTTTGAGTGTGTTAAGCTTAAAGCTTTAGATGCAATCCCACACACAATATCCAAAAGCTTCCAAACAACCAGCACATGGAACACAGGTCCACGGATTTGCTTTTGATTTAATTTGATTTGTCTTTAGTTTTATTTTGTTTTGACTTATTTCATCTGTTATTGGTTTTAGTGTTGTTTTTCTGTTTCTCCTTATTTTCCTTTATTTCGTCCTTTTCCTACTAGCTTCATCTTTCTTACTAGCTCCATCCCTATAACGAACCCAATTCCAATGAAAATCCCAGCACGTATTCCATTCATTAAATCATGAGACAAGTATCCTAATAACACGCATATAATAAGGGGAATAATGAAATATAAAAATTGATTTTTCATTAGAGATTTTTCCATATTTACCATTTCCTGACATTTCTTTTCTTTTATTTTTTCCTGCGGACTACGTCCCATGTTCCGAGGTATTTTTTTGAAAATCAATATTTTTCTTGATAGTGTTTTTGAAATACACATAAATATTTTTGACTCTCTATGGAATTTAGTGAAAATGAATGATATCGTTTTTGGTCTCTACATCTATCACATAGAATCCACGCTGGGTTAAAAATCGACAGCAGAAAAAAAATCATAAAATATTAAATTTTACTGCGGAAGGTGGGGTACTGTTTTATGTCTTTTTTTCAAAGCTCAATTATTCTGGGGATTAATTTCCCCCATATCTACTATTTTTGTGCCTTCTGGGATCTCAAATTTAAATTCCGAATCTGGAAGCCCTGTGTTAACTTTAAGATCTTGAATTTCTAATTTTATGATTAAATTTCCATCGCCGTTATAGGCCTCATATCTAAGTGGCATCCATGTCTCCTGATCTACCCAAATTTTAGCCTTGTGCATCAGTTTGTTGTCTCCATTTGCTTCTTTTGGAGTAGTCTCCAGCAGATAAGTCGTTCTTCCATCTATATTTTCCATTCCAAGTAGTGAAATGTTTGTATCGTTAAGGAGCTCACCTATAATATCAGCATAATCATTTCTCGTAGGTTCGGAAACGTTGGAGAGTGTTATTTTTGTGACCGTATTGGTATCTGGGATATAACTCCACAGGAATTTCCCATCTGAAACACTGACTGTTTGATTTTGTTTACCGGGCTCTGTTGCAATACTTTTAATCATATTAGGCTTCTTGAACATAGTTTTATACTCAATTTCCTTAGTTTTTTCTCCGGTATAGGAAGTCATGTGCATTGTATATGAATAATCTTGAGTGCTGTTCTCTTTATCTATCATCTGGGCTGCAATTTGTTCTGCACTTAGGTTTTTCTCCGTGCACCCCGAAGCAAAGAGAGCTACAACTATGAAAATCAGAACAAATATTGGTCTAAATTTTTGCATTATTACCATATTACCTCCTCTTTTCGTTTTTCATTACATTTTCTGAAGTATACTCAGTATTATTTTCATTTTCCTCTTCTACAATATATTCACCAACTAACGTTTTTAGCTTTTCTTCAGTAGTTTCTTCTTTGAGAATCTTTGTTTCGTTATTTATCACAATAACCGGAGCTTCACGAAAACCATATTTATTCCATTGATTGAAACTATCAGCAGTGCTAGTTTCGATTCGTTTTATAATAGTGCCATTATCATATTGAACTTCTATTCGATCGACAATTGGATCGATTATTTCGCAATCATGACAGTCTTTTTGATGGAAATACTGGATTGTGACTGGGTTTGGCATAGGCATTAGGTACAAAAGCAAAACAAAAGACTGATAATAAGACGATAATATGTAAAGTCTTTCTCATCAGAATCCCTGTTATGTACACAATACACTGCATAATTCTAACCCACTTTCCGCAGTAAGTTTTAGTATTTTTCACACTTTTATGCTATCTGTAGTAGCACTTTCAGTTTCTACATTATTTCCATTTACAGTTAATACATCAACAGATGTTGGGAATAGATCCTTATCTCTATGAAGAACCGTTGCTTGGACTTTAACAATTTTGTTATCTTTTATTACAGCAACAAGCGTAACTTCAGAATTATCCGTGCTTGCAAATGGTAGTGCTACTGCTTCATAATAAGTATCTTTTACAGTTGTACTCAACCCCTGAGCATCTGCTTGATTTAACTCGTACCCTTTTTCGTTTAATGTTTGTATTAACTTTTGTATTTCGTTGGATTCCAAAGCAGTTTGTACGTATTTATCAACTGTCTTTGAATCCAATTTTTTAATATTTGAAAACATTCCGTAAGTATTACCATCTTCGGATGCTTGCAAGCAGTCTTTTCCAGCTGGACACGCCATCGTAGGCGTAACCAATACCATACTTACAACGAGCATCATCATGAAAAGCCCGCTGATTCTTCGAACTTTGCTGTTTAATGTCAATCAATTCCACCTCTTTACTTTAATTCAAGAGGCAAGAAGCAAACTTTAAAATAGTTAGAAAGTTATATACTTCATGCCTTTGGGTATGCAGGATTCAGCATTGCTCTCAAACTCTACTGAATCCTGTAGAACATCCCCACTTATTCAGTTTTAAATAATCCTTTATAAGTTTTCCGGCCAATTTCTCTAACTATCAGAGATCAGAGAATCTTTACAGCTCTAAAATGAGCTACAAAAAATAGTTAGAGAAATTGGCCGGAAGTTATATATAGAGCAGCTCGATGTCAATTATTTAAAGTCTACAGCTAGTAACCAGGCTTTTTGCTAAAAAAGAATCTTTGATATGTCCTTTGAGAATTTGTATTTTCCTATGACAAAGTCGGACTTTACGAACCGCCTGGTTAAAACTTTGTCATTATGTCTTTTTACCACAAGATGGGTAAAGTCAGCTTTTATTCTTAGCTTTTATTCTTGGGACTATATAGATTCAGGTTTTAAGAATAAGTAGATTGGAGAAAAAAGGTATGTTTGATTAAAAAAGATGTAGCGAGATTGAAGCAGATTTTTCAGAAACTTTTTGATAGCTGGTATTTTAAAACTGGATTCAAGGTTATTTTATCCATATTTTTCAATCAAGTTTTCATAAGAAGGGTTTACTCTATAAATGATGTTTTTTCCTTTTCTGTCTTCATTTATGAGTTTCACTTCTTTAAGAGTTCTCATATACCAGCTAATTGTAGCTCTGGAAACTCCGATTTCATGTGCAAGAGCTGAGTTTGTATTACAATTCCCATTTTGTATTTCTGAAATTATTCTTTGACTTGTTACGTTTTGAAGGGCAGAAATAATTTTACTCTCTTCATGATAAGTGGAATTATTTTCGAAATACCTAATCTTTCTGCTGTCTTTATGGACTTCAATTTTGTTCTGAACTTCTAGAATAGTTATATGATGCCTTACTCTTCCTCTGCTGAAACCTGTTTTTTCTACAATTTCACCGATGCATGTTCCCGGTTTAGTCTTGATATATGTATAGATACTAGACCGATCAGGATTATCTAGTACGTTTTCTTTATCTACAATTTTGAATCCCAGTATTACAAAAATGAGCTTTGTAAAGTACAGAACGACGTCTATTGTTGATAAAATTTGTATTGCAGTCAGCCAGAGCAAAAACTGCCAGTAGGGTATTACGGTATCCTCTACTATCTGCATATCTTCTCCAGCTACGGACACCCCAAATTGATCATTTGGGGCAGGAGTCACGATATATTCTGTAGCTCCGGCTGCCAATATTGAAAATGAAAAGAAAAAACAAAGGAGACAGAGTCTCCTGTAATTAATGCAGTGCGACACCAAGTGTATAGCTCTGTGTTCCACTGACTGATTCTCCATAAACCTTAAATTTCCAGGTTCCCTGCTCAACGTATCCCTGGGAGGGATCTATGTTAAGGTGTATCCTGCCGTTTACGCTTCCGTCAGAACTATCGCGGTAAGTCCCAAGGTTGCTTCCTGAAGGAGTGTAAATGCTAAGAGTCAGGGAATCACTTGTATCTCCCCAGTTTAAATCCACTTCAAGGTAATTCACTCCTGAACCTACGTTTACATTGTGAGTTATGGTCTGTCCCTGAGTTATATATTGGGTTGACCGTAGAAGAGAAATAGAATTCTCTGTATCAGAAGAATTTTCTGTTGAGGGACTAACAACATAATCGTTTCCAGCAGAATCTAAAGTAACTTTAGTATCAGAGTTTTCCGCATATGCTTCCTCTGC
>JAQVXN010000211.1 GCA_028709135.1 Bacteroidaceae bacterium
TAATGAAATTTATCCATTCAGAAGAGCGAAGGAGAGTTTTGGCTCTCTTTCCTCTCTGAAAAAATATTTATCTTTTCCTATGCAACATTCCAAATTCCTCAGTTGCATTTACAAGTTGAACTCAAGACAAAATACTAAGGAGTAAGTAAATCAATGTAATTGATATAAGCTTCCTTAGAAATGGAATAAGGTATTTTGAATATTTTATTAGTGCCAGGTCATTGATAGAAAACGTATGCTAAATTCCTGTTAAAAACATGGTTTTTCATTTCTGTTTTTAAGCTGTTTGCACTAACTTTGCAGTCAAAATCAAAAAATCATGTTCGAAAACCTCTCAGAAAAGCTGGAACGGTCCTTTAAAACCCTGAAGGGCGAAGGAAAAATAACAGAAATAAATGTAGCTGAAACTCTTAAAGAAATTCGTCGGTCGTTGCTCGATGCGGATGTGAATTATAAAGTGGCCAAAAACTTTACAGACGAAGTGAAAGAGAAGGCAATGGGTCAAAATGTGCTCACAGCTGTAAAGCCCGGGCAGTTGCTTGTAAAAATTGTTCACGACGAGCTTGCAAAAATGATGGGTTCTACGGCTTCCGATTTGATTTTGGAAAATCGGCCTGCTGTTATATTGATGTCTGGTTTGCAAGGTTCCGGTAAAACGACTTTTTCTGGAAAATTAGCTTTGTTTCAAAAAACTAAGAAAAACCGCAAACCGCTGTTGGTGGCTTGTGATGTTTATCGTCCGGCTGCTATTGAACAGTTGAAAGTGGTTGGCGAAAGTATCGACGTTCCCGTTTACAGTGAGCCTGGAAACATGAATCCGGTTGAAATTGCTTTGCATGCCATCAAAGAAGCTAAAACCAAGGAATTGAATCTAGTCATTATTGATACTGCTGGTCGTTTGGCGGTAGACGAAGCGATGATGACTGAAATATCAAATTTAAAGAATGCGCTTCATCCAGACGAAACACTCTTTGTGGTTGATTCCATGACAGGACAGGATGCAGTGAATACAGCAAAAGAATTTAATGAACGTTTGGATTTCAGTGGCGTTGTATTGACAAAGCTTGATGGTGACACGCGCGGTGGTGCAGCACTTTCTATCCGCAATGTGGTGAACAAGCCCATTAAATTCATTGGTACAGGTGAAAAGATGGATGCACTTGATGTATTTCATCCCGAACGTATGGCGGACCGTATTTTGGGCATGGGTGATATTGTATCTCTTGTTGAACGTGCTCAGGAACAATATGACGAAGAGGAAGCCCGGCGTTTGCAAAAGCGAATAGCAAAGAATAAATTTGATTTCAATGATTTTCTGAAGCAAATTGAGCAGATCAAGAAAATGGGAAACATTAAAGAGTTGGCTTCGATGATACCTGGTGTTGGAAAAGCGATTAAAGATATTGACATTGACGACAATGCATTCAAAGGTATTGAAGCTATTATATACTCTATGACGCCTTATGAACGCACAAATCCGACGTGCTTGAATCAAAGTCGACGTGCACGTATTGCAGCAGGGTCTGGATCGAAAATTCAAGATGTAAATCGCCTCTTGAAACAGTTTGATCAGACGCGGAAAATGATGAAGATGGTGACGGACAATAAATTGAGCAGTATGATGCACGGAATGAAGGGCAAAATGCCAAATACGAATAATTTACCAAATCAAGAATAATAATGACACTGATAGACGGAAAGGCTACGGCGGCCACGATTAAAGCCGAAATAGCTGAGCGCGTGAAGGAAATCGTAGCAGCCGGGAACAAACGTCCTCATTTGGCTGCTATTCTGGTCGGTCACGACGGTGGTAGCGAAACTTATGTGGCTAATAAAGTAAAAGCCTGCGAAGTGTGCGGTTTCAAATCAACTTTGATTCGTTTTGAAGATACTGTGAGTGAGGATGAGTTGTTGTCTAAAGTGCGGGAGTTGAATGAAGATGCGGATGTAGACGGATTTATTGTTCAATTACCTCTGCCTAAGCAAATCAGTGAACAAAAAGTAATAGAAACAATAGATTATCGCAAAGACGTAGATGGTTTTCATCCTATTAATGTAGGCCGTATGGCTATTGGCCTACCATGTTTTATTTCGGCTACTCCAAAAGGTATTATAGAATTGTTAAAACGCTATGAAGTGCCTACAAGCGGGAAAAAATGTGTAGTTTTGGGACGCAGCAATATTGTGGGGAAACCTATGGCCCAACTTATGATGCAAAAATGCTATGGAGATTCTACGGTTACGGTTTGTCACAGTCATAGTGCTACATTAAAACAGGAGTGTCGCGAAGCTGATATCATTATTGCAGCTATTGGGCGCCCCGATTTTGTGACAGCGGATATGGTGAAAGAAGGAGCATGTGTAATTGACGTTGGTACGACTCGTGTACCTGATAATACGAAGAAGAAAGGTTTTCGTCTGAATGGCGATGTGAAATTTGATGAAGTAGCTCCGAAATGCTCGTTTATTACTCCGGTGCCGGGTGGAGTCGGTCCCATGACGATTTGCATGTTGATGCAAAACACTTTATTGGCTGGAGAAAAGGCTATTTATAAATAAATCACTGATTTACAAATTATTTTTTAAAAGATGTTGTTGATGAACAATGTCGATCTTGATGAATAATCTGTTACTTCCTTTTGACAAATGGCTTGTGCTTTTTGCAATAAAGCTATTTGTCAAAAAGAAGATTATAAAAAGCTGTTGTTATTCTTTTTAGAATGGATTTTAACTAGCTTTGTGTATGAAAAAATGAGGCGTAACGTTCATGAAAACGGGGGTTTAGTGAAATTTCCATAATAATAATCCATTCTGACTAATTTCTTTTCTAATTTGACTACTTGTAATCAGAAATAAAGTGAGAACTTTGCACCCAAATTATATGTAATGTTGGATAAAAGTATGATTGGTGAATGTAATTCCTTAAAGAATAATGAGGTGAAAATGAGAGAACGACCCAACAAAAAAAAGATGTTTTACAGGTTTGATAAAAAATTAATTTCATGTATCGGAGACAAAATGGAGGCTTGTAAACGAGTGTGCTATTATTTAAACTTTGCATATAAAGTAAGTATCTAACAAATTTAAGAACGATAATTTAATGTTTAAAAATATGAGGATGAACAGACAAACTGTGAAAAAGCTTTTACCGATGCTGATATTGTCAGTTGGAGTAGCGTTAGTTGCCTCTTGTGGCAGAAAACAGTCTGGAATGGCTCAGTCTAATGAGTTTCCGGTAAGTACGTTGCAAACGGGTAATACCCAGATGAGCAACTCATACCCTGCGACAATACGTGGAAAGCAGGATGTAGAAATCCGTCCGAAAATTTCTGGTTTCATTACGCGTTTATATGTGGATGAAGGTTCTGTGGTACACCGCGGGCAAGTTTTGTTTACAATAGACAACGTGCAGTATCATGCAGCCCTCAATGAAGCGAAAGCAGCATACAATGCACAAAAATCGGCTTTGGCAACTGCCCAATTGACGTATAAGAATAAGCAGGAATTACATAAGCAGAATATTATTGGCGATTATGACTTGCAAGCGGCAGCAAATAGTTTGGCTTCAGTCAAGGCTAATTTGGCACAAACTCATGCTGCGGTAGTCTCAGCAAAGGAGAATCTTTCTTATTGTACGGTGGTAAGTCCCAGTAATGGAGTTGTGGGTTCTATCCCTTTCCGTGTGGGAAGTTTGGTTAGTCCTTCTATGACAACGCCGATGACGACGGTTTCAAATATTCAAGAAATGTATGTTTATTTCTCTATGACTGAAAAACAACTTCTTGAAATGTCTCGTCAATCCGGCAGTAAAAATATTGTAGCAGCTTTTCCTGAAGTGCAATTGCAATTAGCGGATGGTTCCATTTATGATCATCGTGGCCATGTTTCTACTGTAAGTGGCGTTATTGATCAATCAACAGGTTCTGTTAGTGTTCGTGCCAGCTTCTTGAATCCGGATCATTTGTTGAAATCCGGAGGTACGGGTTCTATTGTGATTCCTTATACTGCCAACAATACGATTATTATTCCGCAGTCAGCTACAGTTGAAGTGCAGGATAAAATATTTGTTTATGTAGTAGGAAATGATAATAAGGTGAAATATACGGCTATTGAAGTAAATCCACAAAACGATGGTGAAAACTATATTGTGACAAAAGGTTTGAAAGCCGGAGACAAATATGTAACCAACGGTATTACCAAACTGTCTGATGGTATGGTGATTAAACCAATTACGGAGCAACAATATCAGCAGAATCTTGATAAAGCAGCCAAGTTGGGAGCTATTCAGGGCGACTACAAAAAGATGAAAGAGGCTTTTAAGTAAAAAGAGAAATGAGGCGAAGTACGAATAAACTTTC
>JAQVXN010000212.1 GCA_028709135.1 Bacteroidaceae bacterium
GTGATCTTTTGAAAAGTTTCCTATTTTCCCGTCCAAAATTTGGGCATCTTCCACAGGTTGTTTCAATTGAAAGGAGTCTACACCAGCCATTTGTTTCCATTCATAGCGGCGCCAGCCTTGTACCATGAGTAGGAGGTTGATGGCTTGTCGATGTTCTTCGTCTTTTTTCTCGAAATAGTATTCAGGTTGATGAATGTATCCTTTCAAATCGGAGCAAAGTAGCATATCTGTTTTCAAACTCATACCATCTTGTCCTACCATTCCCCCAACATCCTGAACACTAAGCGAAAACTCACTTTGTTCGGGATGCCCGTTGCTGTCTTTTAATAGAAAGTCGAGGACCACAGGACTGAAAGGCTTGTAAAATTCCTGATTCTGTTTTACTTCAAAAATCAGCGGTTTTTCAAGAGGCTCGACCCATATCAGTCTTTCAGCCAGTATGTTTCCTTCTGGAGTGAAGAGTGTAATCTGATGTATTCCGTTGTGTAGAAATTTTCTTTCTAATTTTTTTGTTATTGTTTGATGATAGACGTTGAGGGTATCAAAATGGAAGAGTTGACCACGGCATGTGGTGGTCAATCCTAATAATTGAGCTGATTCCAAGTCGTGTGGCGTGATTTTTACTATCACATTTCCTGTAGTGTCTGTATTTACTTCCATTTGACAGCCACGTTCCTGCTGTTGTGGGAGGTTAAACAGTTGTTCTTTCCCTTTAGAGTCAGTGGCCTTTACAAATCCTCCTGTCCAATCTGCAGGTAGTTCGATTAGTCCCATGCCTTCGTGTAGGGGATGCGTTTTGAGCATTTCTGTTCCGTTTGATCGAAATAGAGAAAGAATAGTATTGAAAGGCCGTCCCACGTTGTCTGTCAGTTTATAGGCAACACGTCCGGGAACACCTTTTGTAATGTGACCACCTTCAGGATAAAACGTCAGAATGAGTTTGCCCTCTTTTTGACTATACTTGTTGAGCATAGGAGAGGGTAGTGGACGCTTTCTGATTAGTTTGTCGTCAACAGGGTCTTAAAAAAGGCTTAACTTTGAAAACTGTGTGGTGTCTTCTGGAATATTAAAGATAGGAATGACACGTGAGTAAATGTAAGAATTATCCCAATTGAGCATAGCGCGTGTGTAGGCGCGTATTTCGTAATAACCTGTCTGGAAAATATCTTTAAGGGAAAAATCTCCGTATGTGCGTCCATTATATATAGGTAAAGTTTGACGTTCTTTTACTTCCCCAGTTGGAGTAACAAGTTCCACGTAGAGCACTTTGCTCATATCTGTTGGCAGCAGAGTCCCGGCTTTAAAAACATAAGCCTTGTACCAGATTTTTTCATTGGGAAAATATCCGTTATTGTCTAAATGCAGATATACTTTTTCTTGCGTATAATTACGGTCATAGGTATTAATATTTTTGGCAAAATGTTTTAAGCGTGTCAAATCGTCTGCAGCTTGCACGGAGACCGTGTAGCAGAACATCATTAAAAATGATCCCAGTAATAATTTATTCATGACGGTATTTTTTTCATTGATTGATAATGGTAAACTCTATCATAGTCACCATGTTTTCATTTCAGTACTTTCTTTATTCATCTTTTTGATATAATCTTCAACTAGTTTTTTTAATTTCTCGTCCATATCTGGAATTTGATGTTCTTTGCAGAATTGTTCCAATTGTTGATAACTCATTTCTGGAAATTTCTCACGTTTTTTCTTTTTCATTTCCTTTTTTGTGAGGTAGTTTTTTTCTAACGCATAACCGTCTAGCTCGAAGTCAACTTGATCTTTTGAAGAAGCGCTGTGTTTTGTCCATCGGTTAGTTTCAGAAATAAAATCTTTCATAGAAGTGTAATCTTCATTTTCATTTTGGTGGAAAATGCATACAGTGTTACTATAACAATCTCTGGATTTCATAGAGCCGTGATTTGAATAGGGCTTATAATTAGTAGAATCAATCTTTTCACGATCAAGATATAAGTGATAAAGTTGCTTATCCGAATCCTGAATTACACGGCCCACCAACGTACCAGATCTTAGAATGTCCTGATTACGAATGCCTTTCTTTATGAAGATATAGGACGAATCTGTCTTGAGTTTTTCCAAGGTAGAGGTAGTTCCTAGTTCGGGAGGAATAGATGCTAACAACAAGTCAAGATAAACAATATTTGAGTAATTGACATGTGTGAGCAGATGAGTCTCTTCCTCCTTCTTTTTGGGGTCGATAAAATAATCTGCTATTCCCATATCGAAAAATTTAATTTTGGCGGCTACAGAAAGACATACGCGATAAAAGCAGCGGATATGAATGTAATCCACGTTTTGGCTTTTTACGTCGATCTCTTTTAGAGGAATGACAGATTCTTTTAGACGGATAATATTATCTTGCACATTGGCCATTTCCACTTTTGTTGGAGAAAATGACACGTGACTAATATAAATGACAGATGCGTTGTGAATTTCTGGCAAAAATCCGTTTATATCAGTATATCCCAAAATCGAGCCGTCTTCACTTCTGATACCGGCAAATGCAACAGCATTATTTTGTCCATCCAGAACTTGTATTTTCTGAGCAAAAATGTTTACAACAGAGCAGAAAACAAATAAAAAATAGATAATAAGTTTTTTCTGCATGCATAGATTATTTTTTGTTCGCGTCAAACATCTCTCCATTTACGGCAATACCTTGAACGTCAATATAAAGATGTTCGTCTTTGCGGAAATTACTGAAGAGGGTAATATTTGCTTTACCATTTTTATCGGTCTCCAGTTCGGGATTCCAGTAGAGCGTACGTCTGCGGTCATTGATGTCTGGTATATCTGTCCCCCGGTAATTAGGGTTATAAAAATCATCCACGCAGGAATATCCGTGAATCACGGTATTGCGTTGCCCCTTCTTATAAGTATTGATGAAATTATTTCCTACTTCTGAATAAAATAAAAATAGGTATGTAAGTTGTGATGGTGCCCTTTCGCCTGTATAGCCTAGATAGTGGAAAGCTTTTGGAGCTTTTGTGATGAACAGACTGCGAAAGTCAGACATATCACCGGTAAAATTAAAAGGAAGTGTTGGTTGGTTGTCGCAAGCGAATATAACAGGGTGACCGTCGTATTCAAAAGTATTGGTGTAACGATCGTAGACCACTTTTTTATTGACCAATTTTAACCAGTCGAAAATATTGGGCACTACATCGCCCCTGTCTAAATAATCTTGCAGCTCGTCCTCAATATTATAGTAAATGGTAGAAAATTCGGCGCCATAGTTTTCTCCTCCAAAATAGGTCCAACGTGTGCCAAAAGGAATATCCCATTTGACGCGTTTTTTCTCCTTAATGCGGGCTGGTGGCAAGTAATGAATATGTGGTAACGTATCTTTCCATTCAAAGGTTTCAAGTGGTTTAATTATGTCTGGTTGTTTTCTGACATCTTGTGGTAGTTTTAGTTCTAATTCTTGTGGTTCAAAAGTTCTGGGCCAAGGTTTGAAATTACGGTTAAGAGCAATGAAACAGCGTTGGCGTTTATCTTTTTTTGTACCCGAAAGATAAGCGAGTACATCATCATAGATACTATCTTTTGGAGCAAAAGCAAATCTTCCCAAAGAATCTGAAACGGCCGAGGCATAGGAAAAAGTCCTCCATTTTTTACCTTGATTAATAATCATGAGGTTTACGTCCATGCCAGGGATTGGTTGTGGGTTTTTCATGGAATAGTTAATAATCCTACCGTCAATGATTTGGCGTGTTTCAATAGGCTGTTTAATAACGAAAGAATCTACGCCTGCCATTTGTTTCCATTCGTAGCGGCGCCAGCCTTGTACCATCATAAGCAGATCAAGGGATTTGCGATGCTGCTCGTCTTGGTTTTCGAAATAATAGTCGGGGTGGTGAATGTAGCCTTTTAAATCTGAGCACAGAAGCATGTCTGTGCGTAGCCCGGCTTGTCCTTCGTTAATAATGCCGTCACGGTCTTGTACACTGATTGAAAAGTCTCCCTGTAATGGTTTTCCCACATGATCTTTTAAATCCAAGTCAAGTACGATGGGGCTGAAAGGTTGATAAACTTCTTGATTTTGTCTAACTTCCATAAAGAGGGGTTGCTGAAGTGGTTCTACCCAAACCAAGCGTTCAGCTAACACTTCGCCTTCTGGTGTGAAAAGAGTGACTTGTTGAATGCCATCGCGCAAGTGGTTCCGTGAAATGTTTTTCACGATATGGTTTCCCATTATTTGCAATGTGTCAAAATAGCAAAGTTGACCACGACAGGTTATGGTGAGTCCCAATAATTGATGTGAATAGTTGTTCGTTGGCGCGATGCTAATACCGAGTTGACCGTCTTCCATTGTTTGT
>JAQVXN010000213.1 GCA_028709135.1 Bacteroidaceae bacterium
CAGTATAATACCCCCTCTCTGTTTGACCTTGAGCAATCATTGTCCGGATTGAGCAAGTCAAATCGCTGGGTTAAACTGGGTGACAGCATTCCTTGGAACAAAGTCGAAGAGGCGTACAACAAGCGTCTGGAGAACGAACATCACGGAGCAGGGAACAAACCAGCTCGGATGGTTGTAGGAGCCCTCATCATAAAGCATGTGGAAGGTCTGAGTGATGAGAAGACAATACAAGCAATCCAGGAAAATCCGTATATGCAGTATCTTCTTGGACTTCCGTGTTTCACGGAAAAGCCGGTATTTGCTTCGGAGTTGTTTGTATTGATACGTCGACGCCTTGATCCTGAGTTCTTCAATATGTTGACCCTTATACTTTCAAAGGCACAGAACGGAAAAGCAAAGTCAGAAAAGGATGATGATGGGAACGAACATGGTGGAATCTTGAAGACAGATGCTACATGCTGCGATGCAGAAGTGCGCTATCCGACAGATTGCAATCTGCTTGAGGACGGCAGCAAGCTGACAGAGCGCCTGCTTGAGAAGTTCTGCAAGCGTTACAATGTTGCGAAACCGAAGACGCACCGAACCATGGCAAGGGCAGCATTTATTGTACTGACAAAGAAGAAACGCAAAAGCAAGAAACTCATAGAGAAAACCAAATTGATACAAATACGTTGTCTTCAAGCAGATTTTCAAACATTTCTTGACTTTATGGGGAGGCATTCCACAAGTTTTCTAGAGTGTTTCAGTCGGCATGATTATAAATGTCTGCAGGCAGGTTTCAAAATGTTCGATCAGCAGAAGATGATGTTCGAGAAAGGCCTCAGGACTTGTGCCGATCGTATCATCAGCATCTATCAGCCGCATCTCCGTCCAATTGTTCGAGGCAAGGCCAAGGCAAAGGTGGAATTTGGAGCGAAGATAGGAGCGAGCATCGTAAAGGGCTACACTTACGTTGACCACTTTAGCTGGGATGCCTACAATGAGTCCGTTGACCTTATCGCACAGATAGAACTATACCAAAAGCGCTTCGATATGCTGCCATCCGAAGTTCAGGCGGACAAGCTGTATCTGGGACGGGAAAATCGCAATTATCTTAAAGAACATCATATAGAATGTTTCAATCATCCATTGGGAAGACCCTCTAAAGAGGAAAATGACAAGAACGCACAAGACAAGAAAAGAGCTCTTGGAGAGCGCAATGAGATTGAAGCTACATTTGGAACCTCAAAGAGAGTCTATCGAGCGAATAATATACGAGCCAAGCTACCTGATACTGCCGACACTTGGATTGGTGCCTGTTTTTTTGCAAAGAACGTAATGAAGTTCCTCAGGGAATTTCTTTGTCTCTTTTTTAAAAATTCAGCTCTGACGGATCTCAAAAAGACAAAATTTGACAGAATCAACATTTTTCCACAACATTCCACAATTTACTACATAACTACACTGCAAATAAATTAGCAGACCATAAGTAGTTGAAACAGAATGGCTGACGCGTAGTTTTTTGACAAAAGAAAATTCAGCAAAAAGGCGCATTTTTGACTGAAAAAATCCGAGTATGTTTGAAGAATATTGAATGGGAAAGGCTTCTCCACAGGAATCGGATGACTTTAGACGTGAAGTCTGGTTCTTACGCTGGTCTGCGTGCAGACTTGAAGGGGCGGTGATGAATGTTAGTGCTTGCGAGATAAATATTCCAAAGCTGCCTTCATGGCCAAATCTTCATTCTGAACAAAATAAGATTGGTAGGTCTCGGTAATGGGAATGTCCGGCTTCAAACCAATGCCTACAAATTCGGTCCCATCGGAACAAATATCCCACTTTGAGCAGATGTTGGTATAGCAAACATCCGGAATCAGTTCCATACGAACGCCATTACCCGTACTTCCACCTGTAGGAACACCAACAATGACGCCACGTTTCATTCCTTTGAAAACACTCGTGAAATCCTCAGCTGCGCTAAACGTACCGTTGTCAACAAGCAGGACAATAGGATTCAAATAATGCTCCATACCGTTTATGGGCGACATGTTTTCTGATGGTTTTGAATACATATCCTGTGGAATTCCCCAAGAAGTAAATGCAGCATTGTATTGTCTTGTTCTCCAGGAATCGGTTTTGATGCTGTTGTTGAAAAAATGACGTAAAATGAAATCGCCGTTTTCTGAATTTCCTCCTTCATTATCACGTATGTCGATAATCAGAGATTTGGTTTTTAGGATTTGTGGATACAAATCGGAAAAAAGTGTTTGCATCTGGCTATTATTGAACGTGCTGATGTGTAAATATCCGATATGTCCCTTGAGCACTTTCCATTCGTAAGTTGGTTTGTCTTGTTGCAAATCCAAAAGAGGTTCGCCGCTTTTATAATTGATTACAAGACCTTTGCTAAAAGAATATTTTGTAATTGTTCCTTCTGGCAATGAAGTCAGATTGCTGTTGTAATAAAGTAGGTGGTTAGTCCATTGTGGAGTGGAAGAAGACAAATAGGGTATGATATTTTTTTCGGCATAAGCTTTGACAGACTCATTATTGATGGAAAGCAATTCCATTCCTCTGCGCAATCCTTGAGCTTTTAAATTCGAACTCCAAATCTTGTCAACATAAACTTTTCCATCAAAACATTTGAAGGTGAGAGGGGCCGTATAATTATCATCATTGCCCCATACGACGGTGTGACCATCATGCACCATTGCAGCCATTTTCTGAAGAATTTGAACAGCTTCTCTATCTGATTGGGCATTTTCAATCATTGGCAGTGTAGCAGCATAAACGCTGTCCCAATTTAATTTTACCCGATTCATGAACACAAAGTTTTGTTTGATGCCGGACCAGAGTCTGGCAAGGCCAAGTGCATATCTCGTCTTTTTGTCAAACTTAGTCCAAAGACTTTTTTCCTCGTTTTGTAAGGGTCCGGCATAGTGATTAAGGGTCGGCCATTGACTCGGAATGCACAATTCGTTATCGGCCATGGCATAAAGGAAATAGAGCGAGTCATTTTCGTAGCGATAGCCGAAGAATATTTTGTCTTGGAACGTTGTTGCTGCATCTTGATGCTCCAAAATGACGTGTTGCTGTTTGCTGTAACTTTCAAATACGTGATGAATTTTCATTACACTGGCAGCATCGTAATGTCCAATAGCAATGCGTTTGCCGTGTGTCAAACCGTGTCCTTTGTTTCGTAACCATTCAAAGGAGCTGACTTGTTTACTGAAGGAACCCGTATAGTCCACGTCCACAATTTTGGCTCCTGGAATCTTTTGCAACTTGTTGAAAAGATTTATCAAGTCTGTTGGGCCTTTCTGCTTGGCCGAGAAGGTCGAAACACTCATGAGCAAGAATAGAAAAAGTAAATGAAATATGTTTTTTTTCATAAGGTATGAATTTAATGATGAATTATTTATTTCCTTAATTCCGCAGCGTTATTATTTGTAAATAGTGCAAGTGTTTGATAAACAAAAGTCTACAAACACTTGGCTATGTAAGAAAATTCACCTATCTTGTGTGCTACAAAAACAAACCAATATAGAAATCATCTGACATGGCAAAGATAGCTAAAATCTGAAAATATCACTCCTTATGGAGCATTTTTCACGTAATGGACACATTTTCCAAATTAGGGCGAAGCGTCAACTAGCAATTGCAAAATCGGGAAAAATGTTTGAAGATTTGTGCTTGGACAAGGAAAAATTAATTTGACCTGTGTCTCATTTTAATTTTATTTTGAATGATCGCAAATAAAGGTATTGGCCATACAAACTGTTCATGCCAATGAAAAATCTTTTGTAACCATAAAAGAATTGCACTCCCTGTGAAAAGCATAAAATAACAAGAGCTCGTTCTCAAATTTGATATGAAACCCAAAAGTTGGACCACAAACTTTCTCTATATCGTTGTGGATCGCACCTATAACGACCTTCTAAATTCACACCTTAACATCTTCGCCGTCTTTCTCATCTGGCAGTGAGACGCAGAATCTGACTTCCTTGCGATATATAAGGTTCGTGTAGGGGCCCTATAAGGTTTCTGAGTGAACCCTGTTTGTTCCAAGAAATGACAGTACAACTTGCTTCAAAATTTCTTTGTTACATTTCAAAATATGTTTGTTGCAGTTTTGACGAATGGCCTCATTGTTTTAACAAGAGGCCTCACAGTTTTTACAAATGCGAACATCTGAGAGGTTATCTCGAATATACTTTTCATCGTAAGCGTCTCCGCGATTCTACATTGTCAGTAAAAGAAAAAGGGTTAATAGGACTAATCCACTAACCGTTTTTCCATTTGTCAGGAAGTAAGTTTCTGTATTTTTCTATGGGTGTATTTGGTGCCCA
>JAQVXN010000214.1 GCA_028709135.1 Bacteroidaceae bacterium
AAAGCGGATTATACATGCTGACCAGATTATTGCGTTCAAAGCTTGACGTAGCAAAATTTACACTTGCCGAAAGAGATGAATTGACAGAAGCCTTGGAATCCTGACGGTGCGTCCATTGAATTTTAAAACTAGTCGTTTTGGAATAATCAGGCATATTCTTTTCTCCTTCAATGGTATTCAGATAGTTTACATAGAAGTTACCAGAATATCTATAACGTTTACGGTAATTGGACTGCGCATTAAGGCCCCAAGAGCCTTTTGTGTAAATTTCCCCCAAAACATTCAAATCCATACAATCATTAATGGCGAAATAATAACCGCCATCGCGCAAATAAAAACCACGACTTGTTTCATCTCCGTATGTAGGCATAATAAATCCACTGGAGTATTTGTCTCGGAAAGGGAAAAATCCAAAAGGAACTGCAAAAGGTAATGGAACGTCTTCTACAACAAGATATGCAGGGCCGAAAATAGCTTCTTTTCCAGGATAAACTTTTGCTCTGGACAAAGAAAGATAAAAATGAGGAGGATCCGCGTCACAAGTGGTATATTTTGCGTGTTCAAGAAAAAGAGTTCCATCTTTAGAACGTTTAGATGCTTCGCTTTGCATAAATCCATCTCCTTGTTCTGTGGTAACATTTTGAATGAACCCTTTCTTTGTCTTGAAGTTATAACTCATCACTTCACTTTCATAATTTTCTTTACCCTGCGTATATACCGGTTTCCCCTTCAAAACGCCTGTAGAATCTTTTACACCGTGTGCATGAACCAGGGTACTGTCCATATTCATAGAAATTACATCTGCTTCAAGCGACATTTCTTCATAAGTTACTTTACTATCTCCGTAAAGTTTGGTCATTCGGGTGCTGTCATAATACGTCATGGAATCATTTGCCACATAATCAACAGGAGCTTCCAGCGTATTTTTCTTTTTCTTATTAATAGAATCTTTTTTTATTGAGTCGTTGTGAATAGAGTCAACAGTAAAAGAAATGTTTCGGCCGGTAGAATCTTTTTTCATTAAGATTGTGGTACCATTGGAAAGTGTATCTGTTTTAACAGGATTTTTCTCTGAATGTTTCTTATTATTCTTTTTTGGAGCTTTCTTTTGTCTTGAAGATGTAGTATCCCTTTGCGCAACAGAAGATTCTGACCGCAACAAATTCCCTACTGACATGCCCATTACAAAACCAAAGGAAACCAAAAATAGAATACTTACAACTAAAAAATTTCTCAAGCGAGTCGTTTTGCCGTTTCAGCTGCAAAAATACACAAAATCCCCGTCTTATGACTCTAAACAATCCTTATAAATGTAAATGCAAAAGAAAAACCAGACAAAACCATCTATCCAAATTGTTCATGCCAACATTTAAAACGCGTGGCGCCTTCTATTCCAAATTTCAAAAGGCTTTGATAAGCTTCTTCCCATGTTTTGACACGGTTTATATCAGATTTTGAATAAAATTTGTCTGCATAACAAATTACTTTTTCTTCCTCTGTTTCAGGTAGAAAATTTTCATGCGGCAGTGGAATTTTTTGCTTAATAATATCTTCACACGTTAAACCTGCTCCTGTATGGCGTTCACAAATACGTGCCAAAATGGGCAAGCCTTCTTTTCTGAGTATTTGTCCGCCCAAATAACCATGAAGCAGATAATTGGCCTTCCCATGGCAATATATACTGGGCGCATGGGTTAAAAAAATGCCGATATCATGCAATATTGCTCCATTTCGGAGAATTTCTTCATCCAACTGGAGTTCAGGATGACAATGTGAAACCTCGAGGGCTTTGTTGCAAACTTCACCACTATGTATCAATAGCATTTCTTTTAGTTTATTTTCTTCGGGATAATATTTGTCGATAAGTTCTTTTGCGTTCATAAATTTATTTTTGGTAGTATACCTTTATATAATGTCCGTTTTTCACCTGTAAATAAATACTTCCACGTTTTAATTTATCTACAGGAAGGCCATCTAATTTGTATATCATGTTTTCTTTGTTTTC
Source organism: Bacteroidaceae bacterium (assembly GCA_028709135.1). Classification (GTDB taxonomy): domain Bacteria; phylum Bacteroidota; class Bacteroidia; order Bacteroidales; family Bacteroidaceae; genus UBA6382. Next base: position 2,006 of record JAQVXN010000214.1, read on the forward strand.
AGATTTTATTGCCTGTATAGCTGTTACTTCAGCTGTATTGAAGCTCATAGAAAAACTTGGCAACCATGGGTTGCGAACCACAAAAGTATACTTTGTGTTTGTTTTTAAAGTTCCGAAACTTATGGTATCTGTTATCATCGTCTCAGGAGGCAAATTAAGTACATGCCATTGTCGCCAATCTCCTTCTGCAGTTGTGTAATCTCCCTCAAATAGGCTGTATGTTAAGATGTCACCGGCCCATGCTGTACCACTGTTATTGTTTATTCGGACATAAAAGACCGCTTCAGTTCCTTTCATAATAGTGTCTACATCCACGATTGTCACTCCATATTCGTTTCGCGGTTGAATTTGCAATGTATCTTTATAAATAAAGTTTTTGCCGTCTGCTGTGATTCCAAAAATTCTTTCTCCTGACTCTGTAAAATGGCAATATGCTGTCAGACATACAGAAACATGAGGCGCAATATCTGAGCCAGACATTCCAACATAATCTGCATTTTGAAATATGGCAGTATCTCCCGGCATATAAGTTAGCATTTCTACAGCTGCATTAATGGGTTCTTCTGAAATGTTTTTGGCATAAATTTTTATGGTTACGTAAGCGTTTCCATCAGGCTTCCTCAAATAACGAACGGAATCTATCTTTAAATTGTCTTTCAGACTGATCGTATCTCCGCCAGTCCATTCCACAGAATCTGGGTGTAGAAGTAATACTTCTTGATCACAATAATTTCCCATCCATTTGCCTGTTTCAGTTGGTCGTGATGGATTTTCAAAAGTGTTTAGCACACTCAAATCATAATAACCATCATAATTACCACCATATCCCCAATGAATATGATAAAAGCCATTACTATCTTTACCATCAATTACGAACGCATGTCCACCTATAAAATAGGTATAGCCTGCAAACCAAATGGGTCTGCCGGCTTTTAGCTCTTTATCAATTAGTTCACGCCATCTTTGCGGAGTATAGTTGGTCGCATACAAATGCCTCACATATTTATAACCAAAAACTTTTTTTAATGGTGTAACCAATTGTTCTCCGTCAGCCCCGGAAGAAGACAATCCCCAATTCATTTTTGCTGCAATGCCGCAGTAATAGCACAAATTCGCTACAGCATGAGCTTCTTTATCTGTGTAATGCCCTGCCTCATATACATTGAGAATTTGATCAAAATCTAGTTTGGTCCCTTTGGGAATGGTATCTACAGTGTAATGTGCAGTTTTCCATCCCCAAAGTGTATCTTTAAGTTCCTGTGGATATTGGTAATAAGTTAGAATTTCTTCAAGAGCAGTGGCAACACATCCCACTTTACAACGTTTGGTATCTACTTGTTTTCCTTCATCCATATAATAGGGACAACTACCATTGAATGGATCATTCTGACTACGTATAGTTTTCAGTAACGGTAAAATCGGTGTGGTCGATAGTTCTTGCTGAAACAAATATTTTCCATTCCCCATCATTTTAGCCAATTTTTGGAGTCCTTCATGAGGCTCGGCGTCATGATATTCTCCGTAGCCTAAAATAGGAGGCAAATCATCTCTCCCGGATACTAATACAAAATTTCCGTTCCCATTTATAAATAGGTATGTGCTGTCATCCAGTAATGTTTCTTGCTGCAAGCTTTTGCGTATAAAAGCCCCAGAGCGCGTATCTCCATGTTGACTAAAAAATTGCATGGCCGTATAGCGCGCAGTTGTTATGCTTACTTTATCAGCAAAAGCGCACGTACACAGCAGGAACATTCCTGCAGATAAACATCTTAATAAATTGGCTTTCATTCTCCTGCTATATTCCTTCTGCAAATATATGGATTATCCTTGAAATAGGCTAAATCAGGAGGGAAATAGTACCTTTGTCGGCGTTTAAACAATATAATTTATGTTACAACAAAAAACAAAAAAAGGTCAGGCCGTAACATTTAAGCATTTTTCTCATCAGAACTATGCTGTGTTTCAGAGCTTGAAGCGTGAAATTCGCATTGGATGCCTTTCGGCTTGTGTACTTACATTTGCGCACATCGAAACATTTGCATCACGTGCAGATTCCACGCAGATGCTGCACCAGCAAATGCCTGATGTACTGCTTGACAACGCTGAAGTGACGGGATCGCGCGTACCGCTCACTTTTGCAGAGACGGCAAACAAAGTCTCTGTGATTACGCGCCAAGACATTGAACGGGCGAAAGTCCAGAGTGTAAACGACCTTCTTAAACTTTGCGTTGGAGTTGACGTCCGCCAACGTGGAGCTGACGGAGTTCAAACGGACATTAGTATTGGAGGTG
>JAQVXN010000215.1 GCA_028709135.1 Bacteroidaceae bacterium
TGAAGAACAGGGAAAATTGAAAGTTGTATTTAGTCCCGCAAAGGAATTGGAGGGCTTGCGACAAGAAGAGAAAATGTTTGGAACATTTGAGGTGAATGGACCAAAAGATTTTAAACAAATTCTAGACAAGAATGAGGGGGCGTTTGAATTGATGATGCAGGTTGCAGACATGACTGCCAAACGTTTTGCTGTAATTATTTATAATGAGAAAGGCGAACAAGTTGAAATATCTTTGAAGAAAGATGCTCTGGGAAACCATTTGCAATTGAATCGTTTGAAGAGTGGAATTTTATCTAATGATATGGTGGAGTCCGACGTGTTCATTCCTAATACAGCTAGTCATCAGTTGCGCATTTTTGTTGATCGCACTTCGGTGGAAGTTTTCTTGGATAATGGTCGTGCAGTGATGTCGGATTTGGTCTTTCCTTCACAAGCATATAGCGCAGTGAAATTTTTATCTGAAGGTGGAAAAACAACAGTGAGCAATTTAAAAGCTTATCGTCTGAGTACGAAGAAATAATCTAGAAAAATGGAAAAAATAGTCATCGGATTTGGTGAATTGTTATGGGATATGCTCCCTGCCGGCAAACAAATTGGAGGTGCTCCCGGTAATTTTGCTTTTCATGCTGCGCAGTGTGGGATGAATAGCTGTCTGATGAGTGCTGTTGGTGCAGATAACTTGGGTGACGAGTTATTGCATACAGCTGATCTCCGCGGATTGCGCTATATGATAAGCAAAACGGATAAACCAACTGGCACAGTAGATGTGAGACTTGATGACAACGGCATCCCTCAATATGAGATACACGAGAATGTGGCATGGGACTTTATTCCTTTCACTCCTGAAGAAGAACGATTAGTTAAAAGAGCAGAGGCCTTTTGTTTTGGTACCTTGGCGCAACGTAATGACGAGTCTCGTGCTACCTTGTTGCATCTTTTGGAATTGATGAAACCTACAGCTTTAAAAATTTTCGATATTAACTTGCGACAGCATTTTTATGATGAAGAAATTATTCGAGAATCTTTGTCGCGTTGTAATGTCTTGAAGCTGAATGAAGATGAGATTAAAATAATAGGAGGTATACTTGGAGATGGTGAAACGAATGTGCAACGACTTTGTGAGCAGTTGCTGGAAGATTATGCTTTGCGGGTTCTGATTTTGACCTGTGGAGCAAAAGGCAGTTATGTAATGAGTGATGTCGAGAAGTCATATCTGAAAACGCCGCAGGTGAACGTGGTTGATACAGTAGGTGCGGGTGATGCGTTTACAGCGGCCTTTTGTTCGGCTTACATGTTTGGTAAATCCTTGCAGGAAGCTCATCGGCTTGCGGTTGAGATTTCAGCTTATGTATGTACTCAGCATGGAGCCATGCCTGTTTTGCCAGATGAATTGAAAAATAGTTTCAAATAATTTTTTGATATGGAAATAAAGGATTTTTGTACGGGGATACAACACATTGGAATTCCAACGAACGATTTATCTGCAACTGAAGCGTTTTTTACTCAGTTGGGTTTCAAGAAAACATATAGTACGATGAATGGGGCGTGTGGAGTTATGTTTTTGCAGCTTCGAAATGTAGTGATAGAAACATATGAAACGGATCAACCGGCGAAGGCTGTCGGAGCCATAGACCACATTTGTTTGGATGTAAAGAATATTGATGCTCTTTTCGAAATAGTTAAATCTGCTGGTTTTATGCTTTTAGATAAAAAGGTAAATAGCGTGCCTTTCTGGTCAAACGGAATAAAGTATTTCAAAATTAAAGGCCCTAATGGCGAAATCGTAGAATTTTGTGAAATTTTGTAGGTCCTGAATAATTTCATTGCAAAGGGGAATATATGTTCTGGCTTTTATGAGTGAAATAAGCCTATATGGTGAAATATATAATGTGAAATGTTGTGAAACATAATAGAAATGTTTAATTTTACACCCGCTTTTGCGTGTTACGCATCATTAAAAGACTTTAATATTAAGGAATCATACAGGTAAATAAAATGTTTTTAGAAAAGACGTTGGGCTTTAATCCCCTAAAAATGAAAATGCGTACGGAAATTATAGCAGGTGCTACGACTTTCCTTACCATGAGTTATATTCTCGCCGTTAATCCGGCCATTCTTTCAACAACGGGAATGGATAAGGCGGCACTTTTTACAGCTACGGCATTGGCTTCAGCCATATCAACCTTGCTTCTTGCCTTTATGGCAAAGCTGCCGTTTGCGCAGGCACCAAGTATGGGCTTGAATGCGTTTTTTGCTTTTACACTGTGTCAAGCCATGGGTTTCTCTTGGCAACAGGCATTGGCAGCGATGTTGATAGAGGGCATTATTTTTATTCTAATCACCTTCTTTAATGTCCGCGAAATGATATTGGACAGCATCCCCGTGAATTTGCGCTATGCCATCTCGGCCGGTATCGGAATGTTTATTGCTTTTATTGGATTGAAAAATGCGGGGATTATTGTCTCCAATCCGGATACATTTGTTTCGCTAGGTAAATTTACATCAACATCTGTTTTAGGTATTATTGCTATTCTACTGAGTGGGGTACTGATGGCCCGAAAGGTAAAAGGCGCTCTTTTTTATGGCATCATTATAGCTACCATAATAGGTATCCCGATGGGCGTGACAGTGATTCCGAAAGGATGGTTCCCCATATCTGCACCGGGGTCTGTAGCTCCTATTTTCTGCCAATTTGATTTTTCTCATTTCTTCAATTTCAATATGGTGTTAGTTATTTTTTCACTGTTGATTATTAATATTTTTGACACGATTGGGACGCTTGTTGGTTTGGCGGAGAAAACTGGTATTGTTGGGAAGGATGGTTCTATTCCTCGCGTAAAACAGGCGATGATGAGTGACGCTATCGGCACCACTTGTGGTGCTCTTCTAGGTAGCTCTACCATTACTACGTATATTGAAAGTGCGTCCGGCATTGCAGAAGGTGGGCGCTCCGGTCTGACAGCCTTTGTAACAGGCATTTTGTTTATATTAGCTCTGCTGCTGTCCCCAATCTTTTTGCTCATCCCAAGCGCGGCAACTTCGGGAGCCTTGGTCTTGGTGGGAGTGCTGATGTTGGACTCTGTGAAGAAAATGGAACTAGGGGATGTTTCAGAAGCTTTTCCTGCATTTATCACGATGATTACGATGGTGCTTTGCTATTCCATTGCAGACGGCATTTGTCTGGGAATTCTGAGTTACGTGATCATAAAAATTTGTACAGCTCGTTTTAAACAACTGAATGTGATGTTATATGTTTTGGCTGTACTTTTTCTCCTGAAATTTATTTTTGGCTGATAAGGTCCTGCTGTTTATATTTTAGATAAGGCGTGCAAAGAGGGAAAATACTTTTTGCACGCCTTTTGATTTGGATCTCTCGGAACCTGGTTCTGAGAAAGATTTTGGTAGATTTGAGTGAAGCCTTATTAAGCAATAAAAGATCGAAGCGCAGCTTGATATTTGCTGGTGCAAAGTATTTTTATTTCTAGCTAGAAACGGATGACCGACTGTATTCATGTGAATCGTGTATATGCCATCTGAGAAATGGACATTTTCGATGGCTTAACCATGTTCTTCCATAGAAATTGCAGTGAATGCTTGTCGTTTTTTGAAATGATAGGATCAATAGGGTATTGAAAAATGAATGTACATTCACCTCGAAAAACAAAGTGCGTAGATTGGAAAAAAGAAGTGGGATTATGTTGAAAACAAGACAAAGAAATTTTTTTCTGTGACAAGATCTTTTTGATAGAAGTTGGGATTTGTTTTTAACAATTCGGAATATCTGTAAACCAGGTGTTTGTACGGCTGAATTTCAGTTGTAAAGGTAAACTTGAAAATGAATAACTGATGCAGAATTTTTGGAATAAAAATGCAAGATAAAGTAAAAACACAAGATTTCTCTTGCATTTTTTGTCAAGAATGTGATTGATGGCTTTATTGGGCTCAGTCGTTAAAGTTGGGGATTTAACAAGTTGCGGTTATTAGAGATCACACATTTTATGTTTCTGTCAGAGTTCATTATCAAGATAACTAAAGTGAAATCCAGCTCAGAAAGAGTATGGATTCGTAGAACATTAAAAATTTAGGTAACAATAGATTCTGGCCTCCGCATCAATTTGTCACCACGGATTTTAAATGCTTCAATTGCATGCCCTATTTTTAAAACTGCATTTTATAGATCAGGACTTTAACGAGGCAAAATAGTTTACTTCATAGGGCCTTCGAGACACTTGATATATTCCATATATTTGGCTAAAATTCTATCAAGATATAGTGTTCTAAATGGAAAGT
>JAQVXN010000216.1 GCA_028709135.1 Bacteroidaceae bacterium
TGCATGCATGTGACCCAAAAAAGAGGAACAATCAACTTGCAGGTGTCTGTAATCAAACGTTCATCAAGATAAGTGCCAAAATTAAAATATGCAACTGTATACTATTAAAATTTTTGAGCGCAAAAGCATCTTCGTAAGCATCACAAAAAGCACAAAGAGGAATCCATTTGAAATTCCTCTTTGCATTAACACGAATAAAATGGCCTCACCTAAAAGAGGTGACAACTTAAAATTAAGCCTGCCATCACAATAGAAATCATACTCATCAATTTTATCAAAATATTGAGACTTGGACCTGATGTATCCTTAAATGGATCACCAACCGTATCGCCCACAATAGTAGCTTTATGGGTTTCGCTGCCCTTACCGCCAAAGTTACCTTCTTCAACAAACTTCTTCGCGTTATCCCAAGCTCCGCCGGCATTTGCCATAAAAATAGCAAGAACAAAGCCCGTACTTAATGCTCCAACTAACAAACCAAGAACCCCAGAAACGCCAAAAATAATACCAGTAACAATTGGAGCTACAATAGCAAGTAAAGAAGGAACAACCATTTCACGTTGAGCCCCTTTTGTAGAAATCATTACGCACTTACCGTATTCGGGAGTCGCTTTTCCTTCCAAAATGCCTTTAATATCATGGAACTGGCGCCGAACCTCCTCAACCATTTTCTGAGCGACACGACCAACTGCTGTCATTGTCAAACCACAAAAAAGGAACGTAAGCATTGCACCAATAAACATACCCGAAAGAACACGAGGATTCATCACTGTTACATCAAAATAACTCATAAAATCAGCACAAGTTGCTTTGGCCGTATCAACAACAACGCCTCCACTTAAATGCAATTCCGCAATATGATTACGAATCAAACCAATACGAATTTCTTCAATATAAGAAGCTAGTAGCGCCAAACCGGTTAAAGCAGCAGAACCGATTGCAAAGCCCTTTCCTGTTGCAGCTGTTGTATTACCCAATGAATCCAATGCATCTGTACGGTTTCTTACAGCATCGCCTAAACCAGCCATCTCTGCATTTCCGCCTGCATTATCGGCAATCGGTCCGTAAGCATCCGTAGCCAACGTGATACCTAATGTAGACAACATCCCAACAGAAGCCAAACTAATGCCATAAAGTCCGACAGAAATTTGTGAAAAATCAAAATTGGTAGCAAAACCAAAAGACAGAATAACCCCAACAACAACAGCAAGAACAGGAATGGCCGTAGAAAGCATTCCCAAACCTATACCTGAAATAATCACAGTAGCAGCACCCGTTTGTCCGCTGGCACTTAATTTTCGTGTCGGAGCATAACTTTGTGAAGTAAAATATTCCGTAGAACGGCCTATTATAATACCCACAACTAAACCAACCGTAACACTAAGTCCAAAATGCCACCAATTGCCGATCCCTAGTAACCAAAGAATAAAGAACGTGAAAATAATTATCAGTACTGAAGCTACATTCATTCCTTTCTCCAATGAATTAATCAGATTTCTCATCGTTGCGTTTTCTTTTGTACGTACAACAAAAATCCCTAAAATAGAAAGCAAAACCCCTATAGCTCCTATCAACATGGGGGCAATAACAGCTTTGAACTGTACCTCAACAGCCTGAGTTGCAAATGCAGCAGCACCCAATGACGCTGTAGCCAAAATACTGCCACAATAAGACTCATAGAGATCAGCTCCCATTCCTGCTACATCACCAACATTATCACCAACATTATCAGCAATTGTTGCAGGGTTTCGCGGATCATCTTCAGGTATATCTTCTTCCACCTTACCAACAAGATCTGCACCAACGTCCGCGGCTTTAGTATAAATTCCACCACCAACACGAGCAAATAAAGCCTGCGTACTGGCTCCCATCCCGAATGTCAACATCGTTGTAGTAATGGTACACAATTTTGCAGATGGAGATAGAACATTATCTGGTGTAAAATAGTTCAGCACCACATACCATATAGAAATATCCAACAGTCCAAAGCCAACTACAACCAATCCCATCACAGCGCCGCTCCGAAAGGCAATCTTTAAACCACGGTCAATGCTTTGACGAGCTGCATTGGCCGTCCGAGCAGATGCATATGTAGCTGTTTTCATCCCTAAAAATCCCGCCAATCCCGAGAAAAAGCCTCCGGTCAAAAACGCAAATGGTACCCAACCATTTTGAATATTAAAGACATACGCCATCATGGAGAAAATAACGAAAAGAGCAATGAAAACATAACCAACAACCTTATATTGTTGACGCAAATAAGAGATCGCACCTTCACGAACATTAGCCGCAATGCGTATCATGTCTGAAGTTCCTTCGCTCTCCTTTTTCATTTCCTTATAAAAATACAACGCAAAGCCCAACGCAACAAGCGAGGCAAAAGGTACAAGGCAAAATAAAGACCAATTCATAGTGTTATTTTTGGAATTCTTTACAAAGCTAGAAAATATTTCCCACATTCAATCCATTAAAAGATCAAAAAGTATTATTCTAAATATCAGGAAATAAAAGATGCAAAACTCTCAGCTGCTTTATCTCAAAAAATTAAAAGCAACCATGAAATAGGCCCTTTTCTGGTTTAAACAAGAACTCACTCACAAACTTTCTGAACACTTTCACAGAAACCATCACGCAATACCAACAATGATTCAGGCCCCATATTAAAGAGTAAATCAACAATACTCAAGTTGGGTATGAAACCATATTTTTCTTCAAAAACCTGATAATACGGTACAGTTTTAAAAAGACAATCTGTCTTGATCGACTTGGGGCTAATGAGATTTCTATAATCATCAGCCTCACTCGATTGAAAATAATGGTCTGTCAAATTTATTTGAGATTGAATATCAACCAATTCATCAATTTTTTCTCTGAGAGCTTCATTGAAATCAAGAAGAAATTTCCACTTTTTTTCATAAAAAGGCCGAATCTCATCGGCATAATACTCAAAATAAGGACTATTGTCATATGCCGTCAGAAGAGCCTGCCAGTGTTGATGACGCCAATTTCCATGATCACTAATTTCAATGTCACGTACCTCAGAATGAGAAGGGTCATTACGCACAATAGGAATTGTAAGCGCTTGCTGCCCCTCTGGACCAGCAATTATACAGCGATTACGGTACGTCTGCTTTAAATAATGCTCATGTTGTTCAATAAACACTTCGGGATAGGCCAAGAGTTTAGAATAGTAACTCACAGGGCCAAGATATGTAGTAGAAAGAACTATTTTCATTTTATCAATACGCAAAGAAACTAAAACCTCAATTCAACTTGATAATGTTCCGAACCATTTTCTATTAGTTAATAAATTAAATCCTTCTGGCAGCAAATATTCGAGTTACTTGCACAACGTGTTATTCGAAATTTTCCAAACTCACTTCACTCAGAAATGCATTCAAAACCCATTCTTTTAAAAACATCACCTTACAAATTCTCCGTTACTTTGATTCGCTCCACTCGCCACAATCCATAAGGATCTGCAAAGTAAATCAAAATTTTGATTTACTCTGCAATTTTATTGTGAAAACAGACTATAGAATAATCAACCATTCCTTCATGATACAGGAAGAACGTATCAACTTGCCGTGTACAATAATACTTTTCATACCAAAAAGGCAATAACAAACTTTTCGAGCTATTTTAAATAGCTGTTATTAAAAAAGCTTGAAAAAAACTGGTTATCATTATTTATCAAAGAACAACATCCTAATCGCCAGACTAATTGGTACTAAAACTATCAGACTCATCTACAGAATGAACATAATATCCTTTTTCGGAACCGTTTCCATCTACTTTTTCTTTTATCGAACTGGAAATGCTTCTTTCCGATTCTGCTTTTTCTTTATATATTTCTTCATAATCAGGTGTATTCTCTGAAGGAGGAACTACATTAAGATCAAAAATAAGAGCAATCATACCTTGCGGTATTACATTACCAAAAATTCGAATCGTATGGTGTACATAACCAATATTTTTACCAGTATAAAAAACAAAATGAAGATATTGTGATCTTCGCGGCAAAATGATTCTTTCATTTTTATTATCTCCAATGATGCAACCACATGAAGGTTGGATATCTGTTATTACCAAAGGAGAAACCCCTGTATTAGTCACTTTGTAAACAACATCTAAATTGTCACCAAGCACCAAGGGATAATAATGGCGTATAGAATCCTCTACTTGCACAGTTGTAGGACCGACTTTCTTTGTACAGGAAAAAAAACATAACATACAAATTATAAACATCACGAACGGCTTCATATTTATTTCTTAAACGATTCAACCT
>JAQVXN010000217.1 GCA_028709135.1 Bacteroidaceae bacterium
CCTCTTCTGCAATACCTTAATTAGGGTATTTTACCTTGACCTACACATTTTTTCTGCTTTCGTGCAATTTATATGTAAATTTCTTGGATTTGTATACTACAGGTGCCATCACAGCATAAGAATGAGCTTAAAGTTGTAACAAGTAATGGATTTATATAGATACTGATGCAAATTTTTTGGAACAATGCTTGGTTTTTAGTATGATAAGCATTTTATCTCATAGTGTCTTTGATACATTTAATACCTTTTTATTTGGCTGAAATTCTATAAGGATAGAGTGTTCTCAATGAAAGGTTGCTTCTTATTCTATGTGACGCGGTGCGTTTCTTTTGTGACGCGACGCGTTTTTTTCATGACGCGCTGCGTTTCTTTTGTGACGCACTGCGTCACCAACTTTTATTGCGCAAGTAAAAATTTGATAAACACGATTGAATCATTTGAAAGCAACGAGTTTATTTTACGGCTTGTATTTTCACAAAAGAAAATCAAGATAAACAACAGCCCCAGAGCTAAATTGAATTTTTCTTGCCCTAGACTTCAACTCTTTAAACATTTCAGTTCATTTTGCTCTTGTTTGTTGACTCTAGGATAGAAGATAAAAAATATATGGAATCAAAAATTTAACGGTAATTCTTGTACAAGTAAAAAAATATTTGTACTTTTACGGCGGAAAAACATATAAAAACACACCCATCCTGAAGAAGGAAGGAAATATTGCAGCATTGAAAAAACACAAAAATAAACAATTCTTATAATTCTTAAAAATTATTGCGTATGAAAAAAGTATTTTTTTTAGTAGCGCTGTTTATAATGAGCAGCGCGGTTTGGAACTCTTCGGCGGGTACTGCTAAGAGGTCTGTGCAAGCGCTCACTGGTTCGGGTGGATCGTACACCTATGACCAGGATGCGCCTCTAATTACGGATGCCTCGCAATTTAGCAGTAACAGCAGTAGCGCAAGTGATGGATCCTCTTATGCCAACCTAATTGATGGAAATACAGAAACTATTTTCCATTCTGTATGGGAAACAGCCATGGCGGATGCTAACACAACAGCAGATACATGGGCAACATTAATGACAACCAGCCATGCAACTGAGGCTGTCGGCATCGGTTATCACAATTTACAGGTTGCGCTTAATAATCCTGTTTCGTCGTTTATCTTTAAGTATTCAGGACGGAATAGTGATTGGCATGACAACCCCAATGATATTTTGATCTATGCGACTAATGATGATGCTCTTGCTCAAAATGTAGATGCTTCTACTTCAGCATCTTGGACAGAAATCGAAGAGTTTACGGATCCGACCATCACGGATGTAGTTATTACAAATTATATTTCCCCTGTTGTTGAGTTGGGTGGTTCTTATAAATATATCCGTTTCGTCATAAAGGGAACTACTCACATGAACAAAGTAGATACCCGAACGTTTGTAAAACCCGACATTACAGGTGTTACATGGAATGTTAGTGAATTCCAAATGTATGAAGCTGTTGAAGTAACAAGCCCATTGGATAAGTTGAAGGCTTTTGCAGACAGCATTAATACGCTGGGTCTTAACTTTACAGCGTCTTTAGGGTCAGATCCCGGTTTCTATTCACAAGCAAATTACGATGCTTATACTGCAGCAAAAGATAAAGCCGAACAGTATTTGGCTGAAAGCCATACTGACGCGGAGTATGCTGCCGTTGAAGCAGAATACAGAGCTGCCTACAAGGGCATGGTACCCAATCCGGTAAGAGAAGGCTATTACAACATTGTAAGTGCCGAGTCTAATTTTAGTACGGCACAACCGAATACAACAAAGGCCATGTATACAGAAGGTGACAGTCTTCTCTACTGGGGTGATTTGAACACAACGCAAGGCAGATATTTGTTCCATATTACGGCTGCAACGGATGGTTCTTTTGATATCCAGAATGTTGCATCTAAACTCTACATTAAGAATCTTATAGGTGATGTTGATCAGGATAATACACAGGTATATTTATCAGTGAATCCTGATGTTCCACAGCAATTCAAGTTCCTTGGTAGCGGGCAGTTTAATATTTTCAATGAAAATTTAAAAACAGATTACGCTTACAATACTCAGGGTAATAATAGTGGTGCCGGGGTGAGTGGAACAGTATGTCGTTGGACCTCTTCAGCCAATAATGAATGTGCCTGGTATTTGAAAGAAGTTACTGATCAGGATTTGATCAATACATTAATTAATGGAGGCTCGCAGGAAATTCTTACTTCTGCATTGAATAATGCAATTACAAAAGGAGAGACTGCACGTAACAAAGCAAATGATTATACAGCATTAATTACGAATGCTTCTCAAATTTCGTCGAATGCTCAAAGTCCTGGAGACGGTTCTTCTTATGCCAATCTGATTGATGGCAATACCTCAACCATTTTCCACTCTGTTTGGGATGGCACATTTAAGACTGTTGTAACAGAAGGAATTGGCTGGCATAACCTGCAATTTGCATTACCTTATGCTATCAGTAAAATGAAGTTTAACTATACAGGTCGTAATGATGCTTCATGGGCTGACAGTCCGGATCATATTACCATCTATGGAACAAACGACGATGCGCTGGGTGCCAGCACAGCTGCGGCAGATTCTTCTTCATGGTCTGAAATAACGGATTTGACAGATGGATTCCCCGGCAATGTAGCATTGTCCCAGTATTCTTCTCCAATGATTGACCTTAACGGTTCTTACAAATATCTGCGCTTTGTCGTTAAACATACAACGAACGAAAATAAACAAGGTGATCGTACATTCGTGGTTCCTGAAATTACCGGTGTAACGTTTAACTTGAGTGAGATGCAGGTTTATGATGGCAATCCAGCTACAGGTTCCGAATATAACACCGTAACAGGAATGAAAGCAGCATGCGATGCATTGGATGCAATGATTACGCAGGCGAGGACAAAAGTTACTGCGAATACTGCTACGCAAGCTGATGTTGATGCCTTAACCGCAGCAATTAAAGCGGTAAATGATTTATATGTGGACCGAGATGCATATTATTCGGAATTTACGGCTTTGCTTGATTCGTCCAATACGGTTTACAACAATGCCATGGGCGCCAAACAAAAGCTGATTACCAGTGCGGATCAGTTTAGCACGAATAGTAGTAGTGCGGATGATGGTTCTTCTTTTGCGAACCTTATAGACGGTAATACAGAAACAATTTTCCACTCTCATTGGGATACCGCGATGGCTGATCCAACTGCAACTGCAGATAGTTGGGCAACATTACAAACCACTTGGATTACTAATAATACGAGCAACATCGCTGTAGGTACGGGTTATCACAACTTGCAGGTAAAACTCACAGAACCGGTTAATAACTTCTACTTCCAATATACAGGACGTAACAGCGATTGGCACGATAATCCGAATGACATACAGATTCTTGCTACAAATGATGATGCTTTGGGCAACAGTGTTTTAGCTTCTGATTCTACTCAATGGACAAATATTACTGAATTAAATGAGAATTTGAATGATGTTGGTTTGCTAGCCTATACATCTCCTCAAATTGAGTTGGTAAATTCATACAAGTACATTCGATTTGTCATCAAGAATACAACACACAAAGATAAAGTTGATACTCGCAAGTGTGTAAATCCTTTTATTACGGGTGTAACATGGAACGTCAGTGAATTCCAAATGTATACAGGTTTGAATCCAGAGCGTGTACAGTATAATTATATTCCAGAAGTAAAAGAGGCCGTTGATGCACTGAAGAAAATACTTGATGTCGATGGCAGTTTAACAAAATCAGACCTGATTAGTTACGACATCATTGCTACGCTGCGTGCAGCAAAGGATGGAGTTCTTAGTCAGTATGCAGATTCAACAGAGCTTGCCAGCTTATATAAGAGATATATAAATTATGCGGACAGTTCTGTAGTAGGCGATGGTATCGGTTACGTAAAGACACAAGATGCTATTACCACATTCCGCAATGCTGTTATTGCGGCTAAGGCTCCTGTAAGTCCCACGCAGCCTACAAAATCCATGCTTACAACAGCAACAGACGCTTTGAAGAGCGCGTTTGCAACCTTTATGACCAGTGTTGGTCAAATTGTTCCGAATCAATGGTACAATATTCTCAGTGGTTCTGATTATGCTTATGCACAGAATCAACCGATCTTTTTGGGAAGTACTTCAACGGGAGCACAGCTTAGACTGGGTAATTATCCGATTGATCAGATTCCTCCAGCGGGAGATCCATATTGTATCTGGCGTTTCATTCCTATTGATGGCA
>JAQVXN010000007.1 GCA_028709135.1 Bacteroidaceae bacterium
AAATTTAAAAATGCGTAATGATAACTCAACGTATCGCTGCTTGGTTCTTTCTTTTGTAGAATATCCGAAAGGAAAAGAAAAAGAAGTTGTTACCTTTTATGTTACCGATGATGCCAACCATATTCCCGTACGACTTGACCTCTTTCTGAATATTGGCACAGCAAAAGCCTATTTAGTTGGACATAAAAACGTTCGTAATCCGATTACTTCAAAAATCAAATAATCCTTATTTCACTTTACGAAATTCATTCTTTTGTGTGGCGGAATTCCATCTATGAATTGCCTTAGAGCGGGCACGTTGCCAAACATCCTTATCTTTTAGGGAAAATTACCTTAATGGAATAGTTCTGACACCTGTTTGCCATTTCAAAAAACCAATTTTACATTGCCTCCATCGCTAAAAGCATATTGGCGCAATAACTTTTGGAGTTCACTAGCGCACTCCAAAATGTTTTTTCTGTTCCCATCATAACCATTAATCAAGAAAAGCAGTCGGTGAATGTCCAAGCCTATTTTTGTTCGTTCGTGGTCGCTTGTTGGTGTTCCAATGCCTCCTGTTGCATCACGATAAACAGGCAGAAATTCAATATTCAAGGGACCACGTCCAATACCTTCATACGGTTCTCCTGCACGCCCAATACCCAGAGTAAGTCTATCACCTGTAATTTTGTCTATGTCAAAACCACCAATGCTGTAACCCCAATGAATAGAAGCCAAATTATTAATATCCACCAACGTATTGATTTGATAAAGTTCTTTCTCCTGCAATATTCGACGTACAAGTTGTTCATTTGAAGGTCTGTAACGGCTAGGATCTTTACCAAAGGCTCTGTATGCCAAACGTGTAGCTGCAATAGACGGACGCTCTTTCAGAGTCTCCGTTGAATAGGTTTGTCTGAAATCCTCTTCCGCTTGTTTAATTTGTTCCCAAAGCGGTACGCACATCTCGGTGTTTTTCACGTCAGCCTCTAATACACCAACACAGAGGTTTGGGCATTTTTCTTTGACTGCATCAGATATAATAATTTTCATGTATTTTTTTTGCTGTCTTTATTCTCTCTTCTTAATTTTAAAGTAACACTTGCACTTTTACAATCAGCCGGAAGAGGAGGATTTTCTTTTTCTACAGATATTTCCACGACACTAATCATTTTAAAGTGTTCAAAAAGAGTTTTGGAAATACGCCATGCCACATTCTCTATCAATTTTGAAGGACGTTGCATTTCTGCTCTGACAATTTCATAGACTTCTGCATAATTAACCGTACCTATCAGTTCATCATTTTCAAAAGCCTTTACTAACGGCGTAAAAAAAACTCTTAGCTGCACCCTAAAGTCGCTGCCAATTTTTTGTTCTTCATCCGTTACGCCATGACATGCATGAAAACGCAAATCCTTTAATTCGATGTTGGAAGAAACAAGTTGCATTCTACCTTATTTATACAGCTACAAAAATACAAAAAAAACGGGCAGCTCCACCGAGTAGACCCGTTTTCGTTTCAAATAAGTGATTCTAAAATTATATAAACTTCCTACATGTCTATCACGACATAAGGTATTCCATTTTAAATAAATAGTTCTATAAATCTATTAACATACCAAACGATAGTGACGAAAATGTCGGAGAATAGTCTCCACAAAGCACATGGAAAGGAGAATATCGTAAATAAAGACCTAAATCATTAAATCCAAACGAAGTATAAAGGTCCAAGGTTACAGGCTGCTGATGTATGTTTTTATCAAACTCTTTTACTTTTTCTCCATCCACTTTATAACGCGTTTTGCAACTTGAGTACGTATTAAAATTGACCAACATACCACCATTCAACCAAAAAAGCCTCTTATAGTTTAACCGATGGTGCCATTCCATCAAAACAGGCATCACCAAACTGAATGTTTTAATTCTTGAAAACTGAATGTCGGCCCCATCAGGATAAGGCGACAATACCAATTGATCGTCCTCCTTCAAAAAACGCGTATGCCCCGTCATTCGATAATTGCGCCATGCAAAACCGAATCCTAAAACAAATCCTAAGTTACTCGCAATTGTTGGACCAGAGAATTCAGCAGGATAAAAGGAAAATTCGGTTGAACTACCCAATGGCGTTGTTAGACCTTTCGTTCCACCGATGGCCGAAGAAAATCCGAACGCAAAGTCCGGAACATGACATTTCATTTTTCCATATTCTCTCTTTTTAATATTTTGAAATGGCAGTGAAAAGTTCCAGCTATTACTTTCTTTAATTACTGAAATTCCACAATCTGGCAAGGCACGCAAACGTTGCAGACGATAGCCGGCATTACCTTTTTTCCCTTCCACATTCACTTCCATAGTCTGAGGCGTTTCTTGAATAATTACCTTCTGTGGCTGTTCTACAACAATTACCGTATCTGTTGCTTCAGCTGCATTTGCGTTCAAAATCATGGTCATACCGACCGCCAGCAAGATCATTTTCTTTTTCATATCTTTCATTTGTTTATTTCATGAACATTTTCTTCAACTCTTCCAGACTTGCATTGCCTTCCATATAAACCACATAGGCCTTACTTTCGTTTCGGCGATAAAAAAGATAACGCAATACTTTTTTCTTACTACTTGCAGGCGAAAAACAATAAAATCCATAAAGCAATCGCCCATTTTTATAACCCGTCTCCTTATCTTCTGCCGCCTTGGAATCTGCTAACACCGCCTGTTCAATATTTTCTATCACCGGCATATCTCCATCAAAAGTCATACTGCGATATAATTCCAACTTATAAGGTTTCAAAGGCTTCCCTTTTACCAAAACCGTAACCACTTGCCGACTGTGATTGAAACGGCCATCAAAATAAGGAGAAACGTTTAAGCCCGTTTGCGCCTGAGCTATCATAGGCAACAACAAAATCATGATTACAAATAATAATCTTAACCAATGACTTTGATATTCGGCCATAGCACACTGGAATATTCCATTCCGACCTTTTTCGTTCTCCGAAAAACATCTATAAAATAATATTTCCTTTTCCATATATGCTCATTTTAATCATCTTCATTCATATTGAATACAGCTTGCATTTGGTTTTTAACAACATCAGATCCTGTATTTTGGCCTACAGCCTGCATCGTCTGAGCCATTTGCTCCATAACAACCTCTTGATTCGTACATTTCACACCGTTAATATAAGCTACACTTTCAGATTTTTCAACCGAATGATATCCCCAAAAACCAACAGTCAAAAGAATACATGCTGCGGCTGCAATCGAAGTCCTTTTAAATCCTCTGGCTGACTTTTTATTCTTCGACTTGCGACTCATACTCAAAAAACCCATCACAGCACGATCTGCATCGTATAAACCTCCGTCAGCCATAGGTGAAGCCAAAAAAATTCTTAGTTGGCGTTCCTCTTCATTGTTGGTCAATCCGTTATAATATTTTTTCAACAAACGGTCGGCTTCTTGTTTTGTGATTCTCATTCCTTCCATGATGATTCCTTTTCCTTTTGATATAATTCCCGAATGGTCTTACGTGCACGACTCAAATTCATTCTTACAGCAGTTTCCTCCATTCCAAGTTCCAACGCAATGTGGCTTATTTCCTCCCCTTCTATTTCGCGACGTCGCAAAATCGTGCGTTGTAAGGGTGATAGATGTTCCTGTATCAATCTCTCAACTGTTTCATATTGTTCTTCCCTGTCAAGAAATTCATTTTCAGCAACAACCTCTAGCTCTGCAGATTCGTCGTTTTCAAGAGAATTTGAATAGTGGCGGTTTCGCAATGTGGAAATACTCAGATTTCTTACCGTTGTCACAGTCAGTGCTTCTGCCTCTCGCTCGGACTTCACATCCCTGTATTTTGTCCATAAGCGGCAAAAAGCATTCTGCAGTACGTCCTGAGCCTCTTCATCATCACTCAACAGCCGTCCCGCCATTCCCAGCAAACGTTTCCGCATTCGCTGAAAAGTCGATACCCATATTTCGTCACTCATAGTCCTTTCGGGGTGTTTCTACTTACTAAACGCAAAATCACATAAAATGTAACATCATTACCTTCATTTTTTTAAAACCGCTCCAACTTTGGAAAAATTACCTTACGTAAATCATGACGCACTGCGTTTCTTTTGTGACGCACTGTGTTTTTTTTGTGACGCACTGTGTTTTTTTTGTGACGCACTGTGTTTCTTTTGTGACGCACTGCGTTTCTTTTGTGACGCACTGCGTCACCAATTAGAGAAGGCACATTATTCTCACAATAGCCAAAAAGATTCTCTTAACGGCTTCTATTTTAACGCCAAAAACAATAAATCATTACCTGCGGTTCAAAAACTATCTTCATTTTAAATTATTCTATTTCATTTAAATTACCTTTGCAACATCAAAGACATATCTCCTTCATCTCAAATTCATCATTCATCTTTACAATGCCACAAAAATACATCACTTTTATCATTTCAATAATAATTTTCCCTTTTACTTTTCTTTGTGCACAAAAAAGCCATCACCACGTAGAAAATAGCGATGTGAAACCAGAACTTTATGGAGGTTGCCCTGTAGCAAATTTTGCTTTTACTACTCAAATTTTGGAAGACGGTAGTTTGTTTGGACACATTTGGGAGAATCCCGGCACCTTAGGTAGTTGGCTTCAAGATAAAGGAAGTATCAAAGTCGATATTTGCAAAAAGAACCAATCATTTTCATTGAGTACTTTTAAAAATAAAAAAGTAACGCGACGTTTTCCTTTTGTCCATAGTGATTACTCAGACAAATCGATCATCTCCTCTTCTATCCACACTACCGCTTTTTGCCCTATCGGTATCAATGATATTAACACAACCGCCTTACCCGCTTTACTGTTGGAGATGAATTTTCAAACAAAAAAAGCAGAAGACTTTGAGATTATTCTCACCCCGCAAATCGATCAGGTTCAACAATGGAAAAATGTGACTCACAATAATTACTCCGGCATTCAAACACCCGCATTCCAACTTTCATGCAACAGCAACACGCGCTTTGAAAACGGTCAACTCATCATTCCGATCTCACTAAAGAAGAACATTAATCGACAAATCAAGATTCTTTTCACCGCCTATGATTCCACCTGGATAAGTGCAAATCGTTACAAAAATACCGATCAATTAACAAATTATGTTTTTCTAAACTGGACTACGCTCAAGGAAAAAACTTTAGCCTTCGATCATGCACTGCCCGAAACCGGAGATTACCAATTGGACAACTATATGCGTTGGTATATGATCGCAGGCATCTCGCTTACACGCTGCACGGCACATCATGAAATTCTAACTTTAGGTTACCATGAGTTAAATCAACGAGATTCCTTCTGGACCAGTTGGTTACATCTTGTACTTTTTAAAGACATGGAATGGCAAATGATTCAAGAAAGCTATGCCCACATGCAACCCTCCGGAAAGATTCCTACTTGTATTCTCCCTCTCATCGAACGGTTTGACGATTTGGACATTAATCTCTTTTTGATTTTGCGTACGGCACGCTACTTCTGCACGTATCACAACCAAACAGAAATAGCAGCATTGTGGCCACGCATGCAGAAAGTCATGGATTGGGTCATGAGTCGTGATTTTAGTGGGAAAGGACTACCTGAACAAGTTTCATTTTGGGGCGATTGGAAAGATGTACCTTACATGAAAGATCGGAAGTATTCAGCATTTGTGAACCTGATGTATTTAGCTGCACTCAAGCAAATGACAGCCTTTGCCGACCAGCTAAAGGACGCAAATAGCAAACAAAGATACCAGCAAGCTGCAGATAAAGCTGCTAAAACCATAAACAGTTCCGTCAAAGACGGAGGGCAATGGAATGGACATTTTTATGCCCAAATTTGGAAAGATGGAAGTGCGAGTCCAATTTGTATGCAAGATCAAATGATTGGCATTCTCTACGATGTCATACCCAAAGACAAGGCAGTCACACTTATGAAATATCTCAATAAACACAACCGCACTCCCTATGGCATCTGTACTTCTTTCCCATATTTAAAAGGAGTCTCAGATCCTGAAGGTACATACCATAACGGAGCCGTTTGGCCTTGGGTAAGTTTTATGGACTCCTGGGCTCGCATACACGCAGGTCACAAGAAACAAGGCATAAAACTCATTAAAACAGTAGCAAAAGCTGACCTTGTGAACTCTGGTGATTACGTTCCAAACGAACATATTAACAGCTTGAATGGTGAAAATCTTGGTTTCCCCATTCAAGGATGGAATGCCAATCTTTTCGGCGTCATTTATTTTGGATTGGTTCACCCTGAAAAGAAAATACATTTATAAAATATGAAGACCTTATTCCATACATTCTATTTAGTTTGTGCATTTCTTATCTTTGGCATATTTCATACCACTGCACAAACAACCATTGCTATTAACGACATTAAATGCCGTGACCCCTTCGTAATTGTTGACCACAAAAACCAGTGTTATTATCTCATTGTTTCTCGCCAAAAAGACGGACGTGGTGGACTTTTCGCCTATAAAAGTAAAAATTTGAATGAATGGGAAAAAGTGGGATACATCTATAATGCCCCCCAAGACTACATCGGAACAAACGATTGGTGGGCACCTGATTTTTATAAATATAAAAACAATTACTATTGTTTTGTCACCGTTTCTAATCCTGAAAAAGGAATTCTGCGAGGAACTACGATTCTCAAATCAAAAAACATCACAGGTCCCTACTCTCCGATCCTTTCTGCTGATAAAATGGCCATAACTCCGGCAAATATGCAATGTTTGGACGGTTCTTTCTTTGTTGACAACCAAAAGAACCCATGGATCATTTTTAGCGTAGAATGGACTGGACCGAACGTAACAAACAAAGATGGAGAAATCTGGGCACAAAAACTCAATAAAGATCTCACAGCCACTGTTGGCACTCCTCATCGCCTGTTTAAGGCAACAGAGGCGGCTTGGGTAAAATCTATAGGAGGGGGTTACGTTACAGATGCACCTTTCGTTTGGAAAGACAAAAAAACAGGACATCTTCTCATGTTGTGGTCTAGTTTTTCTCCTTATTACAGCATTGGGCAAGCCATCTCTACAAATGGTACTGTACTCGGTCCGTGGAAACAAGATCCCAAACCACTATTTACACATGACGGAGGCCATCAAATGGTATTTAAAGATCTTCACGGAAACTTGAAATTATCATTTCACACTCATAATGGAGAAGCCGGAAAAGAAACGTTTACGCTTAGAAATGTAACTATCAAAGATGGAAAATTTCTGCCCGTAAATGAAAAGGAGTACTGCAATCCCCTAAAAACCGCAGAAAATAAGCCAGTTAGTTTAGCCGATCCCTTTGCATATGAATACAATGGCACTTATTACCTCACCGGTACCAGCTCAGACGCACAAAGCTTCGCCTGTTATACTTCAAAAGATTTAATTACATGGACTTCAGCTGGACAGCTGTATCACAAACCCAAAAAACATTTTGGAACTTTTGCGTTTTGGGCCCCCGAAGTAAAATTTTATAACGGGAAGTTTTATCTCACTTACAGTTGCTATAATCCTCAAAAGAAAATTCTTGAAACCTGCCTTGCTGTTAGTGAAAAACCGGAAGGACCTTTCAAGGATTTATACACTCCATGGCTCGACTTGGGATATTCTGTCATTGATGGCGACATTTTCTTGGATGATGACAACACTCCTTATTTATATTTCAGCAAAAACGAAATTATCTCAGATAGCATTGGCATCGGAAATCTTTACGTCATTCGCATGAAAAAAGATTTTAGCGGTACAGACGGCGAACCTGTTTTTATATCAGGAGCCACACAAAAATGGGAAAAGGTAAATTGGAAGAAAAATCGCTGCAATGAAGGCCCTACCGTTTTCAAACGAAACGGTACTTACTATATGACCTATTCTGCCAACGACACCGGATATGGCCACTATGGCATTGGCGTTCAATATGCCAAAAATCCGATGGGACCGTGGAAAAAAGATCCCCAAAACCCAATTATGACTACAGATTTAAGCAAGGGCGTCTCTTCGCCTGGACATAATTCCATTGTAAAAAGTCCTAACGGAGATTTATTTATTATTTACCACCGTCATACCGACCCTAATTGCAAGAAGCCTAATTGGGACCGCGTAGTATGTATGGATAAACTTTATTTTGACAAACAAGGAAGACTAAGGACCACAGGCCCTAGCAGCAATCCACAAGAAGTTTCTTGGTAACCTATTCTTGACGTTCGTCTTCGCACTCCGAAGAATTCAAACCAGCCCGTTCTTTGAGATCTTCAGAAAAATCCTTTTGAGGATTAAGCCCTAAAGCTCGAATGTCGTCCAAACGACTTACTATATTTCCACGCCCTTCACTAAGTTGTTTTAATGATTTATCATAAGCATCGGATGCTTTCCTGAGATTCTTGTCTATTTCGCTAAAAGTGGCCGTAAAACCAACAAATTTATCATATAATGACGTAGCTTTGGAAACTATTTTCTCAACATTTTTATTCTGTTTGTCGGATTGCCAGATATTGTAAATAATTTGCAAAGTCATCATCAATGTAGTCGGACAAGTAATGATTACATGTTTTGAAAAAGCATATTCGTTAAGGTTTGCATCATTCTTAACCGCCAAAATGTATGCAGCATCACTTTGTAAAAACATCAGAACATAATTATCAGCATTTTTAATCAAGCTGGAATAATCTTTTTGCGCCAATTCATCTACATGCTTTCGCACTGAAGCAATATGTAGTTTCACAGCATCGTTTTGACTACTCATATCAACTGCGTTGATATAATCCATATACGCTGTTAAGGAGACTTTGGAGTCAATTATGACCTCTCGCTTATCAGGGAATTTCACAACAACGTCAGGACGCAGATTGTTCCCTGTTTTCGTTTTCACATTCTCTTGCAGAAAATACTCCTGATCTCTGCGCAAACCAGAATGTTCCAAAATAGAATCCAAAATCATTTCGCCCCAGTCTCCCTGAGTTTTACTCTCGCCTTTTAAAGCATGAGTCAAATTTTCTGTCTGTGCACTAATATTTGCAGTCTGTTCTGCCAAACGGCGCATGGACTCTTCAAAAGAAGTTTTATTGGAAATTCCTTTTTCATTGGCATCTTGAATAACTTTCCCTAAAGAATCCAAATGGTCCTTTAGAGGTTTTACTACTTGCTGCAACTGGTCTTCTCCATTTTCTTTCAATTTGCGAGTTTCTGCATCAAGGACTTCATGAGCTAATGCGTGAAATTCCGCTTTCATGGCTTCCATGCGTTCTTTGTTGTGCCGATCCATCTCCTCTTGTTGATGCCGCAGGTTTTCTTTATTTTCTGCTCTGACACGTTCCAATTCCACTGTAAGACGTTCTGCATATTTTGTTTGAGCATCGCGCTCCGCAACAACTTTAGAAATCATTCCGGAACTTTTGGAATGCTCCCATAACAAGCCACAGATTAAACCAACAACCACGGCCACTACAACTGCAATGACAACTTCCATGTATTATTTTCTTTTTTTACTACGTCCAGAAACGTTCTATTCCAAGATTCTTGCAGCCATACTTTCTCCGAGCAAACGGCATTTCTCCCCTATCTCGAATGAAAAACCTTGTTTCATCTCAACAGGCTCGCCTATTAGTTCCATTCCAGGAGAAGAAGCAAAGTCCACTAGTTTTTTTACAGCCTGACCAGCCCAGGAAAAAGATCCGAAGCAACCTATTAAACGATTTTTTAGCATGCGATGCTGCAAATCTGTCACAAAATGATCCATTAACGGATAAAGTCCGTTATTATAGGTAGGGGCACCAAGTAAAAGACCTTTATAGCGAAAAGCATCAGCAATCAAATATGACGGGTCCGTTCTGCTTAATTTATGCATCGAAAAGTTCTTCAAACCACCACGAACCAATCCTTCTGCAACACACTCAGCCATCTCCATCGTATTTCCATACATACTTCCGAAAACCAAACAAACACCAGGTTCACCTTCATAAAGACTCAAACGATTATATTCCCTTAACACATGCGGGATATTCTCCGTCCAAACAGGTCCATGAGTAGAACAAATCATCTTCAACTCCAATTGGCAAACTTTCTTTAGCGCCATTTGAACCTGGCAACCATACTTCCCAACTATATTTGAATAATAACGTATCATTTCAGGAAAATACGGCTCAATATCAATCGTAGAATCTAAAACGCTTCCGTTAAGAGCTCCATAACAACCAAAAGCATCTCCTGAAAAAAGGGCTTTTGTATGACTTTCATAAGTAACCATTGTTTCCGGCCAATGAACCATAGGGGTCAAAAAGAAAGTAAACGAAAGATTTCCCAAGTCCAACGTTGTTCCTTCCGAAACACAAAAAGTCTTACCGGCTTCTCGATAGAAGCCTTCCGCCATTTGCAATGTTTTCTTATTTCCAACCAAACAGATTTCAGGATAATACTCGCGAATAAGTCCCATACTCCCCGAATGATCTGGCTCCATGTGATTAATAACAAGGTAATCTATCGTACGCTCTCCAATAACTTCTTTAATTTTCTCAATAAATAAAGGGAAGAAACGACTGTCCACCGTATCAATCAGGGCTATCTTTTCACCAACTACAAGAAAAGAATTATAAGAAATACCATTCGAAAGCGGCCAAAGACATTCAAAACGCTCTTTATTACGGTCGTTTACACCTACATAATAAATATTTTCTGCTATTTTCATACTTCTTATTTTCTTTCTCCAAGAATTAATTCTTCTATTATTTGGGGATAATTTGCATACTCCAATTTATGGACATGTTGAGCTACATCTTCAGGCGAATCCTCTGGTAAAACGGGACATTTAGCTTGAAAAACGATGCGCCCATGGTCATAATCCTCATCTACAAGATGTATTGTGATTCCAGATTCTTTATCTCGATCAGCAACCACTTCTTCATGCACTTTCATACCATACATACCTTTTCCACAGTGCTTAGGCATTAATGCCGGATGTATATTAACTATTCTATCTGGAAATTTTCGAATCAGAAAATCAGGAACTAACACTAAAAATCCTGACAATACAACAAAACTTATTTGATATTGCCTCAACAATGACATCAGCTTTTGTTCATCCAGAAATTCTGCTTTAGGCAAATACACGGCGGGCACACCTAAACGGACAGCACGTTGCTTGACGCCTGCTTCTGCCCGATTATAAACCACAACAGCTACATTCGCAGTCTTTTTATCTTGAAAATATCGAATAATATTTTCTGCATTGGTTCCTTCGCCAGAGGCGAAAATGGCTATATTCTGCATAAACAACCCTTTTTTGTAATGATTATTTTTGCAAAGTTAGCAAAAAACCCCGTCTTCTGATTCAAAGAAATCATTTAAATCTCAAGACAAACATTTCAGGAAATAATCCTAGAGTGAACAGACAAGTGTAAAATGAAGAGAATGTTTAAAGAATTCGTATTTAAGCGAAAAGCCGAAAGAACTAGTATTTACATTCATAATGTGGAAATCATTAAAACCTCAAGAGCTCACTCATTCACCCCAAGAACTGCGGTCCAAATTGCGATAACCAATAGCCTCGGAAATGTGTGAAGACAAAACTTGAGCAGAATGAGCTAAATCCGCAATAGTTCGTGCTACTTTCAGAATTTTTTCGTAAGCACGTGCAGAAAGGTCAAAACGCGTCATAGCCGCATTGAGAAGACTCAAACCAGTCTCATCTGGTTCTGCAAATATATGAAGTAACCTGCTCGACATTTGCGCATTACAATAAACGCCGGTGGCTTCTTTAAAACGCTCATGCTGTAGCTTTCGAGCCTCTATTACTCGCTCCCGAATTACAGCACTACTTTCACCCTGGGGAGAACGCGACAAATCCTCAAAAGGTACCGGTGTTACTTCTACTTGAAGATCAATCCGATCAAGCAATGGTCCTGAAATACGGTTCATATACTTTTTTATCTGGCCAGGAGAACATTCACAACGGTGAGTAGGATGGTTATAATAACCGCAAGGACATGGATTCATCGCTGCAACAAGCATAAAAGAACAAGGTAATTCACTGTTATATTTTGCTCGACTAATAGTAATTTTTCTATCCTCAAGTGGTTGGCGCAAAGTTTCCAAAACGGTACGCGAAAATTCCGGTAATTCATCAAGAAAAAGTACTCCATTATGAGCTAAGCTGATTTCACCCGGCTGAAATGTACTTCCTCCACCGATAAGTGCCACATCCGAAATGGTATGATGCGGACTGCGAAAGGGACGTTGAGCGATAAGTGAAACTCCGGGTTCCAATAATCCTGCCACAGAATGAATTTGTGTTGTTTCTAAGCTTTCAGGCAAGGATAAAGGTGGCAAAATGGTCGGTAATCGTTTAGCCATCATAGACTTTCCACAGCCAGGGCTACCTATAAGCAGCATATTATGACCACCGGCAGCAGCAATTTCAAAAGCTCGTTTGACGTTTTCTTGACCACGAACCTCACTGAAATCAGTGTCAAATTCTGCTTGATGTTCAAAAAAATCTCGTCGTGTATCTACAACAGTGGCTTCCAATACAGCTTTCCCATTCAGAAAATCAACTACCTCAGCAAGATGATGAGCACCATAAACCTTTAAATGATTCACGACAGCTGCTTCATAGGCATTTTCTGCAGGAACAATCAGTGCGTCATAACCTTTTTTCCTACCTTCAATAGCTACCGGCAAACATCCCCGAACTGGCCTTAAAATTCCATCCAGTCCCAATTCTCCAAGTAAGAGTATTTTATTCAACTTCGCCTTATCAACGACATCTGCACATGCCATCATTCCAATAGCTATAGGCAAATCATATCCGGTACCCTCTTTTTTTAAATTAGCTGGTGCCATATTAATAATCAACGATTCTCGTGGACTTCTAAAACCAGTATTTCGAATAGCACTAACTACTCGACTATAACTTTCTCTAATAGCCGTATCTGGCAAGCCGGACATTAATAATTTATCTCCTTTATAGGTATTTACTTCAATTTCTACTATAGTTGCTGTAAGTCCGGTTACTGCCGCACTAAAAAGATGTACGAGCATAATTATTTAATGTTATAAAATCTTTCGCAGTTCCCCCTGTAGCGCAGCATCATCTAGATCTCTCCCTACAATAAAACCCTGTGGATTCACCAAAATAACAGAAGGTAAATAACGAATTCCAAAAGCATGTACTAAAGGAGACTGCCATGATTGACGATCACATATATTTAAACCTATAATTGTATCTGATTTAATTCGTCCCATAGCTTCTATAGTATCTGCATCCAGAGAAATATTAACCACTTGCATTCTCTTTAAATAAGGGCGCAACATTTTATGTTCCTTTTGCACAAAAGCCATAAAATCACTTCCCCATGTACTCCAAAAACAAATCAACGCCCATCGCCCACGCAAAGTTTCATTGCTTATTTTTTCCCCGTGCATTGTAACTGTAGAAAAAGCAGGAAGTTTTTCTCCTTTACAACTTCTCGAAAGAGGTTGCAAACGCATGTCCAAAGATTTCAACGAAACACGTTCAGGAGCTCCTTTCATAAGTACATTCAATAATACTTCGGCTTTAGAATAATCTATATTTTTGATATTTAGAAAAAACTGTTCATAAACTGCCTGCGAAGCATAATTCGCTGGTTGATTCTTAATAAAATCTTCTGCCATACGTTGTTTTTCTTCATCGGATTTGTTCAATACTGCACGGCGAAAATCTGTAAGCAATTCATTCTCCTTGCAACCGGAAATACGTGTTGTCAATAGGTTATTCGCATCCCCTTTAATGATAATATTTTTCCCTGGTATCGCAACCACTCGCATTTGCATGAAATTAGGATATTGAACGACCAAAAGCGCTGTATCCTCCAGCACATGCGTAAAATGAAATTCCCCATCAGTGACATGAATTGTATCAAAGCTGCCCCAAGAAGGATCCTCACTATATACATAAAATTCTCCATCTTGGAGATTTTTAAACTGTCCTTTAATAGTCACATTTCCACGCTTTCCACCACATGAAGAAAGCAATAAAATCAAACAAATTGTTAGAAGAACGTTTTTCATACAACTTCTGTACTGTGTGATACAAACAGAGGTCCGCTCTGACAGAGCGGACCTCCTATTTCCTTGAAGCGGCAAACCACTCAATATGTTTCAAATTATTTACTAGTTAGAACTTTGAATTTGGCATCGTTCTTGAGTTTCACAAATTCAAGATCTTTAGCAGCATAATCCGACAAAGTTGCATCTTTCCCAATAGCCTCACGCAGATTATCAACCGCGATATCATTATTATTGGTACGAACGGCAATAATAGCTTTCAAATAGCTCGTCATTGCATCAGCCTTCTGAACTCCATTTAGCGTTTCGGCTGCTTTCATATAGTCTTTGGAAAGAATCTGAGCCAAAGCCGCGCTATTACTTTTTACCTCACCAAAAGATTTTACTGCCTGACCATAATTGCCTTCTTTCAAATACATATTACCCAAAGCTTCATTCAATGCATTACTTTCGGTTCCTTTACTCAAATAATTCTGAGCTGAAGTCAGATCATTGTCCATTAAAGCCAACAAACCAAGGTTCACATTAGGTTCAGCAGCATCTCCTTTCACTGCAACGGATTTTTGCAAATAACCTTTTGCTGTATCATAATCACCTTTCTCAAAAGCCATTGTAGCTAGATCATTGTAAGCACGATAATCATTGGGGTACACCTGTGTTGTCTTCTTATAAATCTCTTCTTTTTCCGTCTCCTTATCTGTCAGTGTTGCATCATAAAGAATTTCTTCTACACTCAGTTTGCTTGCATCATCTGTATATTGCTTTTGTATTTCGTCATCAGAACGGCCTATCAATTCATAATTCACTGCAATGCGCGAACGACGCAATTCAGGTAAAACTTCTTTTGCCAGATTAGTAAATGCTGCAGACATATTACGAATTTGATGTTCACGCTCTTCGGGATCCTTATACATAGAAAGAACACGCAAAATAACTTCTTTATCTTGAATATTGGAAGCAGAAACAAGTTCTTTGAAACCGTCCCAATCTTCTGCCGTATATTTTGTATCCACATTGGATTCCAAACCTGTCTTCTTGAGTTGTTTATTAATATAACTCTTCGTAGTTTTTTCGCGATCTTTTGCAACTCTCGTATTCAGTTTCATACCACCATCAGGAGAAGCATAAGCAGAAACTTCAACGTTATCTAAAGCTTTACGGTCTTCGTCAGCATGGATATCTTTTAAAGTCTTAATAAACTGTTGTACAGAAATACCCTTTAGCTCACTATTACGAATTTTAGCCTGCTGAATGAGAAATTTAATATTTGCCTCTTGCTTCTGCTTAATCACATGCTGATACGCATCGGGGGCAAAAGCCACGCCAGCACTTTTAAGTGTACGATTCACCAATTCGGAAGTAGAAAGAACCCCTTCGGCAACCTTAACTTCAGGCACTTTCACTGTCTTCTTTCCTATTTTTGCATCAAAAGTCAAATAAAGATCGCTCTTTTCCATATCTGGAACATATTTGAAACTACTTTTCATTGTGTAATTTCCACCTACCCGATATGAAATGGTTTGATTGTTTGCTTCTACTTTCTCTCCTTGAAAAGTTGCGCCATTACCAGCTGTTTCTCCTCCCACATAACGCAGTACAGGAGTTACTGTCACGACAGCTTTTTTCTTCATATATTTCTCAGGGAACCGTCCGTTAATAGTTACGGGCACTTGACCGCCAACCGATTCTAACGGAGACGGATTAACCGCAAAATTGTCAGCAGAGAGGGGACCCATTTTACTACATGAACCCAGTAATGCTGTTGCAGCTATAGTCAAAGTTAAATACAATTTAGTTTGCATCATTATATAATTTATGCTATTCTTTGGGGCAAAGATATAAAAATCATCTCATAAAACAGAAGTTATCGCCCAATTTTTATGTCTTATAAGTAAGATTAATCTTCATTCTCACGCAGACGTATCAATGTAAGTCCATCGCGAAGAGGAATTATAACTTTTTCTACCCTATTGTCTACTGCAACAGAATCATTAAAAGCTCTTATACCAAGTGTTTGAGCATCTTTATCATAGGCAGGATCTATTACATGACCATCCCATAGTGTATTATCTGCCAAAATATATCCACAAGGGTTCAAATGTTGAAAACAAAGTTCATAATATTCCAAATATTGCCTTTTGTTTCCATCAATAAAAATCAAATCAAACGGTGCTACCTCTTGAGATAAATCAGTCAGCACATTTCCAATGCGAAACTCAATATGGTTAGCCCAAGGAGAGAGCTCAATTTGCGGACGTGTAAAGTCCTCCAACTCATCATTAATTTCGTAAGTAATCAATTTTGCATTTTCTTCAAGCGCAGATGCCATACATAATGCAGAATATCCCGTATAAGTTCCAATTTCTAAAATTCTCTGAGGATGAATCATTCTAACAAGCATCCGCAATAACGTTCCCTGCAAATGCCCAGAAGTCATATGAGAACGTACCAAACGAATATTTGTAGAACGATACAATTTATAAAGATATTCATTCTCCGCATCAATATGATCCTGAATATAATTCTCAAGAATTTCTTTATCTATCATTTCTTTTGAGCCAACTTCAACAATCCTTCCAACGCCAAACGATATCCATCAAGTCCAAAACCGCAGATTACTCCAACACAAGCAGAAGAAATCATCGAATGATGGCGAAAATCCTCTCGCGCAAACACATTTGAGATATGTACCTCTATAACGGGCGTCTTTACAGCCCTTATTGCATCATGTAATGCTATTGAAGTATGTGTATAAGCACCTGCATTTAAAATAATTCCATCAGCTATAAATCCAACATCATGGATTTTATCAATCATAAAACCTTCCACATTGCTTTGAAAATAATTTATCTCTATATTTTCATAATCCTTGCGCAAACTTTTTAAAAAAGGTTCAAAGCCCGTATCTCCATAAATACCAGGCTCACGTACACCCAATAAATCCAAGTTCGGACCATTAATTATTTGTACATTCATAACAACAATACTTTTGTTTTTATTACTTTTGTGCCAGAGCAAAGTTATGAAAAATATTATAGACACCGTACAAAACCTCAAAAATAAAGCTGACGATTTAGATAATCTTCATAATCAAGAACTACAATCTATAGTCGTCCGTTATCGCAACTATCTGATGTTGGAAAAATCTTTTTCCAGGAATACTTTAGATGCATATCTCCATGATTTGGATAAACTCTTGCAATTCTTTTATTCTGAAAAATTAAGACCACAAAATGCAAGATTGGAGGATCTTCGTCAATTTGCGGCAGCTCTTCATGACATCGGTATTGAACCTCGTTCACAGGCTCGCATTCTAAGTGGAGTAAGGTCATTTTACCATTTTATGATGCTCGACAGAATCATTAAAAACGACCCTACAGAACTTTTGGAGTCACCCCAAATAGGCACATACCTCCCCTCTGTACTTACAGTAGAAGAAATCGATCGCATGATCACCTCTATTGACCTGAGCAAAAAAGAAGGTCAAAGAAATCGTGCTATCATCGAACTTCTTTATAGTTGCGGACTCCGCGTTTCAGAACTTTGTGACTTGAAGCTTTCCAATCTTTATTTAGATGAAGGATTTATCCGTGTCATAGGGAAAGGGAAAAAAGAACGTCTTGTGCCCATATCTCAACGCGCAATTCATGAACTACGTCTTTATTTCTTAGATCGCAATTTAATAGAAATCCCTGCAAAATATAGTGATTTTGTGTTTATCACCGTCAGAAGACATACTGCTAATATTGGACGTATCATGGTATTTCATCTTATAAAGCAACTCGCTGTAAAAGCTAATATTCAGAAAAATATCAG
>JAQVXN010000218.1 GCA_028709135.1 Bacteroidaceae bacterium
TTATACAAATTATTTTCATCATCAGGATTCAGAAAATCAGGCATGGTTTTAATAACATCCAACATTAAACTGGAATTGATGCCGGCTTTCATTTTTGTAATCACCGTATCTTTTTCCAATTGATTGCTTATGTTTCGCATTTTAAGCAATTTTACCTGGTCCGAATTGGCATTAATGAGATATGAAGATTTGTATATTTTAAAAATAGCTTCACTGAGACTGACAAATTTACTTTTTCTTTCAATGCCTTCTCTATAAAATGAAGTTAAGTATACAGGATCATGTGGGTAATTAATTCTGATGTTTTGCTGCATTTCCCTTAGTAAGCGTATGGGATTTGCAATTCGTACAATAACCTCTTGCAAAGGAATAACTTTAGCTTCAAGTCCGATATTGCTTTTACGTCCGGCTATTAAAGAAGCGTCCAGTTTTTCGGGGGTATATCCCAAATGAGAAAAAATAATTTTGGAAGATTGAAGCGAATCGGGAATGATTAATCGGAATTCACCGTTTGCATTGCTGACACTTCCTATGGATGTGTTTTGAACGTTGATCGTTCCTCCTTCTATGGGTTCTTTTGTCTGCTTGTCAACTAATGTCCCTTCAATGATAAAATGAGTTTTTTTCTTTTCAATAATTGTTGGTGCAGTGACCTTTTTGTGAGTTGCAGGCAATGTGATTAAAATATGGTTACCCACTTGGCTGACTTCCAATTCCGTATTGTCAACGATTAAGCGGATCGCTTCTTCTATCGTATAATTGCCTTTTTTTATAGTTGTTACTTTTTCATTGTCGATGATTTTGCTGTCGTAAATAAATAGCAGGCCGGTTATATCGGATACTTTTAGTAAAAGATGGTATACGGTATCTTTTGTTTTGGGTAGTTTGATGGTACGATCTGGCATAATGTTAATGTTACTTGCCGTTGTCATTGTTGGAAATAGTACCAATAATGACAAAAGCAGAAACGAAATGTAATATGCCAAAATCTTATTCATAAATTTTTATTTATTCAAAGATCGTGATAGTATTATCTTTCTTTACTGATTGTAAATTGAGTGCCATACAAATCAATTCCGCCATCGTTTCAGGCGTATCATTTGAGAAAGAAACCGTTAATATTCTGTTTTCTAATGATGGAATCGTTTGAATCTGCAAGTTTTGCGATTGCGAATTAATAACTCGAATAATATCTCCCAGTTTTTCGTCTTTGAAACGCATCCGTTCGGTATAGCGAACGAACTGTTCATTATCTTTTGTCTGACTCAATTGAAGGCTCTTGGCATGGAGTGTTACTGTTTCTCCTGCTTTCACATGTATTGCATTTTCTTCTCCTTGAATACAGACTTTTACTTCTCCGCGGCTGACAGACAATTCAAATGGCGATTTATTGTTGCTTTTTATATTGAAAGCGGTACCGATAACTGTGATATGAACTTTTTTTGTTTCAATCAGGAACGGTTTGGCTTTATTGTGAGCAACATTGAAATAGGCATTTCCGTCTAGCTTGACAATTCTTTTGTTTGTCGAGAAATGCTGTGGATATTGCAAGGAAGCTTTTTCTGCCAGATATACAATAGATCCGTCCTCCAGAGTAGTCACTAAAGAAAAAGAGGTTTCCTGATTTTTTACAAGCAAAAACTTTTGGTCTATAGCGTTATCGTTTTTGAAATGAATAGTAATGGATAATACTAACCCGAGAAGAATAACAGCCGCAGCAGCCAAACTCCATTGCCGTAGATAGAGGCGTTTGTGCGGCAGGCCTTTTCCTTCGGGAAGCCCGTCTTTTTCAATCCTTGCATAGATTTTATTCCATGCCATGTCTGTCTTTATTTGATAAATTTCTCTTTTCATCATCTGTTTTCATTATAATAATTCTCTATGTTTTTACGCAAAGCTTTTAAAGCTTTAGTCATTTCTGCCTCTACTGTTTTTATAGAGATAGAAAGGATATTTGCTATTTCAGCATATTTTTTACCTTCAAAACGTTGCATGTGAAAGATTTGCGCGCAGCGTCGGGGCAGTTTGTGAAGTGTATTTTCTATGACAATTTCAAGCTCCTTATATTCCATTTCGTCTTCCGGAGTGCTCTCATCTTCATTACTTGCATTTGCGAAAAGCTCATTATATCGTTGTTTTACCTCTTCATGTTCGCAATATTGTAATGATTGATTGCGTATAGCTCCATACAAATAGCTTTTGATGGAATAGTAAATCTGCAAGGTTTCCCTTTCTTTCCAAAAAACATAAAAAAGCTCTTGAACAATTTCCTCTGCGGCATCCATTTGACCGGTGATGCTAGCTGAATACAAACAAAGAGGAGTATAATAAAGGCGGAATACTTGTTCGAAGGCCTTTACGTCCCCCTCTTTGATATTTGTAATTATGGAGAAATCGTTTAGCATCAAGACTATTCTAAATTATTTTCTTTCCCAAAGGTAAGAGAATTTTAATTTATCTGAAAGAATATTCGTTATTTTTTATATTGTTTTTTAAGCTTATTAACTGCATTTTCTAAAGATTCTGTTGGTGCGATAATGTTGTATGACCCCCAGAAGTCTTCATCGATAAATGCGGAGACATTATCTGATAATGATTCAGTCGGCTTGAAAGAGGCTTTATAGGGTATAGGATTAATGTTCTCTTTCTTCTCATCTGTTACAACCATCTCTGAAATAATGGAATAGCTTGTTGAAAATAACTTGCGTTTCCAATCACATTTGAAATGAACCTCATTGCGTATATAACTTAGATATGTACGTCCTTCACGCTCTTTGTAATTTACCAGGAAAGAAACTTCCTGAGGCTTGAAAATCAGTTTATAAGGTTTCTTTTTTAGTATAGCCTGAGTGGCTTTATTACGATCGCTCAGATCAAGATTGAATTCAGCTCGTGTAAATGAAAGATGCTCTTTGTCAATATATAGCTTTCCATAATACAAGGCATAAGGAAGTATGGCTTGCGGCAGGAAGCTGATTACGTATTGCGGACGGTTATCAATGGTTGTCGATTCTTCCATTTTGAAGCTGTAATAGGATAGAGATTCTTCTTCCAAAAGAATTTCCGGATTCTTTACAATATCAACATATATGGATAGATTCGGTCCGCCTAAAAGTTTAACAATTAAGGTGTCGTTTGTTTTCTGACTTAGCAGCTTACGCCCTTTGAATATCTCAACACGATCATTATAGGTAGATTTTTCAGAATAAGGAGTTTTGTAGATATCTATGATTGCTTCTGAAATGTTGATATACCGACGTCCTTTCTGTGCTGTTTCACGGTAGAATCCCGTAAGCAAGCTTGGTTTCGGATTGTAATTCTCACTAATTTTTTGCATGGCACTCTCAACAATATATCGAGGATCGCGCGCCCGGACAATTACTTCTTCGAGCAAGTTGCTGTGAGGAGTCATCCATACAGTCAGACCGCTCATATCATTTCCGGTCAATTCAACTTGATTGCTTACATAACCCAGGTGGGAAATAGCAATTTTCTTAGCATGAAGAGAATCTTTTACTTTTAAAGCAAACTCTCCGTCTTCGTTGGTGACTGTACCAATAGTTGTTCCCGGAATTGAGATGTTTACATACTCAAGTTTCTTTTTGCTTTGTTTGTCTTTAATTACGCCACTTATTGTGACATAATTCTCATTAGGAGTTTCTTCTTGTGCTTGCAGAGGGGCATAGTTTGCAATTAACAAGATGGTAAGCAATAATCCCAATGATTTTTTAAATGTTGTTTTCATACCGTTGTTGTTTTAATTGTTTCAACCTTTTGTACTATTATGATTCTTCAGGATAAGAATACCCTATGCTTTTTTTGAAATAAATAAAAGGTACGGTAAATTTTTTCCATTACACCTTAAGAATACCTCCATTTAAAAGGAGGTAATGTTTCCTTGTACAGGAATAATTTATTAATTTTCATCGTGAGACAAGTATTTACTGTCATGGAATACGTATTTAATGTCAGTAAATACGTATTTTGTGTCACTGTTTGGTAAATAGTTATTAATCTTTTCATTTTTTCATTTGTATCTTTCATAGTATTCATTTAAATGATTTTGCTTTTCTTGACGCAGATCAGAATCTGTTTCAATCGGATTTGTCGGTTACCGGCAGAATAAAAAAAGAGTGAGACTGCCTATCGTTATTCGTGTGGAAGCAGATAGGAGAGGAAAAAAAATTCCAAAACAACTTTTGAAATAATGGATAGAAAATTCTAAACAGTTTTAAAATAAAACTGACATTTTGACGTTTCTAAACAAT
>JAQVXN010000219.1 GCA_028709135.1 Bacteroidaceae bacterium
GACCTTAACTTTATTTTCTACTCTGCAGGTAGCTTATCAGTTGGCTGCCGGAGCGCTTTGTTGCTGTCCAGAAGGTTGCTGTGCCTGTTGATTAGGTTGCGCGTTCGGCGTTGCAGAACCAGGCATAGTTGCAGCATTATTAGAACTCGGTGCACTAGGCAATGAAGTAGCTGTATTCGGTTTCATCAAAACTGAAGAATCTGCACTAACCGGAGGTACGAAATAAGCACACACTACACTCAAAACAACCATGGCAATAGCCAAACCCCACGTAGTTTTTTCAATAACATCCGTCGTTTTACGTACACCCATAATCTGGTTGGAAGAAGAAAATCCAGAAGCCAAACCTCCGCCCTTTGATTCCTGTATCAAAACGATCAGCGACATAAGGATGGACGCAATAACAATCAAAATAATTAATACGCTATACATTGTTTATTTTTTATTTATCGATATAAGTTTCTCTAAAAATCTAATTTGGTCTGCAAAGTAACCATTTTTTTTTGAATTATTCAAATTTAAAGCCTTTATTATTTCTAAGGCTCGTTCATATTTATGTTGCTTAATATAAATTTGCGCCAAAGTTTCCGTAAAAAACTCTTCTCTAGATGGTTCATCATCTTCAGGAGTTTCTAGCTCACCGTCAAATTTTTCAGCCAGAACAATTCTAGCGGACTTTCGCTCATCTTTTTTTAAAGACAAAATGTCAACTTCATCTTTCTTTTCGTCGCAATAAGGCATCACGTTTTCTTCCTCCTCCATTTGCATAAGATAAGAAGCATAATCTTGCGCTGCATCCGAAGGAGAAATTTTGCGAATAGGTTTTTCTGTTGGTTTATCTCCCAGATAATTATCAATCAAGGATAAAGTTCTGTCTCCATCTTCCTCTTTTTTCTTATCCTCAGAAATCTGTGGTTCTATTTCATATCTTTTTCCTTCTATTAAATTAAAGAGGACACTTCTATCGGCCAGTAATAAAGCAGAACGCTTCAACTCGTCATTAAATTGGGGCGATTGGATTTTATATAAATTTTCAAGTAAAAGTAAACGCAAAGTTTGATAATACGGATAGCGCAATTGCATTTTAAGTAGAATATCCACAGTATTGCTGTTAAGCAACTCCGGATTTCTAATTAAATCTATTGTCTTTATCTCAGGCGTTTCCATTATGCAAATACCGTTTTATTTCTACCAATTTGCAACAGTAGCATTAAAAATCTGCTCTGTAATATCTTTGATCATTTGATTTACAAGTTCTTCTTGGACAGCCATAAGTTGCTTAGAAGAATCATATTCTGTAGTTGCTGTAAATTTACGTTCAAAATCGTCTGAATGTTTTTTATTATTGACGAACCTCACATTAACCGTCAATTTTAACTGCACTTGAGCAGAATAACCGCTAGCGGAAACAGATTTGTTATATTGACTATAGTCCACAATTTCTCCCGAAAGTTGCAAATCACCATTTCGTTTCACTTGCTTCAGCTTTGTTTGTCGACTATAAATATCCTGTAATTCATTATTAAACATGGCATGCATTGGGGCCCAGACATAGGCAGAACGAATGGGGAAATCCGAAAACTGGATGCTTTTTACAACATCATAGTTAATCGAAGCACCATTAAATTTGTATGACACCATACAGGATGTCACAAGCAAAATAAGAGAAAGTTGCAATACCCCAAATACTGATATCTTTTTTATCTTAATCCAAGCCATATTCTTTTATTTTACGATAAAGCGTGCGCTCAGAAATGCCTAATTCTGCAGCCGCATCCTTTCTAACTCCATGATGGCGTTCCAATGATTTACTAATAGCTTCCTTTTCCAAATCATTTATAGATAACGATTCACTCATGTCCTCTACATATTCATCCCGTATAAATTCATTTGGTGATTCCACAACCGCAGGTGGAAGAGCTGAAACTGCCGTTACAGCAGCACTATTTTCATTCTGCCGTTTTTCATTTACCAATCTTTTTAAATCGGTTACGTCACGACGCAAATCAAAAAGAATTTTATAAAGTATATCTCTTTCATTTTCATAACTATGAGCAGAATTCTGATGATTGATGGCTACAATTTGTGTGCTTGCAGTTTCTTTAGGAATATACTCGTCAAGTATTTCAGGTGTAATCTCACGTTCTGCCGAAGTAATCGACATGTTCTCCGTGATATTCTTCAGTTGCCGCACATTTCCAGGCCAACTATAGTTCATCAATCTTTGTTTTGCTGCCTCAGTAAGGCGAACCGGCAGCATATGATATTTTTCACTCATTTCCAATGCGAATCGTCGAAAAAGCAATACGATGTCTTCTCCTCTTTCTCGTAAAGAAGGAATGGCAATAGGTATAGTATTCAATCGATAATAAAGATCCTGTCTAAATCTACCTTCACTAATTGCTTTCGGTATGTTCAAATTTGTAGCGGCTATAATGCGCACATCTGTTTTCTTTACCTCGCTGGATCCTACGCGAATATATTCACCAGTTTCCAACACTCTCAGCAAACGCGCTTGCGTAGAAAGTGGCAGTTCGCCCACTTCATCCAAAAACAACGTACCACCGTTAGCAACGCTAAAATAACCTTCTCTTGAATCTATCGCACCCGTAAAAGCACCTTTTTCATGACCAAAAAGTTCGGAGTCGATGGTTCCTTCAGGAATACTGCCACAATTCACAGCAAAATATTTTTTCCCCTTTCTCGCGCTGTGATCATGAATCAGATGAGGAAAAATTTCCTTACCGACACCATTCTCTCCTATTATTAATACGGATAAGTCGGTCATAGCCACTTGAAGAGCAATATCAAGTGAGCGATTTAATCCTTCAAAATTACCAATAATGTCGTAACGCTGCTTTAGTCTTTGCAGAGTAGATTCATTCATCTCTAACTATTTTGAGCAAAGTTAATAACTTTCCCCGAAATACTTGGTATCATATTTCCTATTTTTATCTCTCTATGAACATCTCTTCAATGTCAGAAGGTCATTCGGAACATAAACCGGAAGCCCCATTTTTTAGCCCGCGGATCTTCCAAATAATTCATTCTCCGAACCATTTCCACATGAATTACCTTAAAAATATTGTGGATACCAAAAATCAATTCGTAGTAAGGTTTCTTTTCGTTCATCACGGTAGACGAGTACTCATAATCGCCGTCATTCATAAAATGTCCAGGAAAATAAAATAATCTGCTGTCCGTTGGATTTTTGAAAGGATTGTTTTTATCTGACAGGGTTCCCCACAGCATATTCACTCCAATATATTCGCGCCATTTCAATTTTTTCAACAATGGAATACGATTAAATACTTTTCCGTTCAAATCCCAGGAAGCCATTAAAGAAGCGTAACGATCATTCAGAAATTCCATATTATTCAACATGCTGAATGTTTCATCTTCAATTACATAAGAAAGATCTGCTGCCGGCATTATCAATAAAGGAAAAGGAACACGATTCCATTCCACTCCGCCTTTAAGGTGAATGTCAATCTTTCCAGCTGATGGAACCCAAATGCGCTGATAAATGTGCCCCTCCGTAAAATTATATTTGTAGTCACCACCCATAAAACCACCAAGTCCGAGAGTATGGTTCAGAGACATTATCGGTGCATCGCGATTAAGTTCAATACGCCGTTGCTTTGTATTAATATACGTGACTCCCGGCTGAAAATGAACACCCAAAGTCAAAGACGATGTATTCAGATATTTTTGATATTTTGTTGCATCTTGCGAAGGCGCGCCAAATCCATCTAATGGCTGATAGAAAAGCCTTCCGCATGCTTCATCACGTTCTCGATTAAATTCCGCCTCAAATCTTAAACCAAACATCCATTCTTTTTGATACTCCAACTTCAGTCGCTTAAAATACATCATCTGATCTACCTTTGTAAATTTAAAGGATGTAAATACATTATCCTTATCCGTGGGCAAAAATTTATCTGACGGAGACATTACATCTGTTTGATATCCTACAATCAAGTTATGCATGGGGTATTCTCGTGGCAAATAAGCCTTTTCATTAAAAGAATAAGTCACCTCTCCCATTCCTTTCCAGCGCTGGTCATCAAATCCGTATGCCAGATAACCTTTTCCAAACAAATGTTTGTCCAGATTAGCCGTTGTTTGTGCACTTAGCCTTAATCGCAGACCATCTATATAATTCTGCGAAACAATGGTATTTACTGGTCCTATGTCAATTTTACTGGGCTTTTCTGGTTTTGTCGTCGTCTCTACAAAGTTTTCTATAAAAGCCTTTGCAAC
>JAQVXN010000220.1 GCA_028709135.1 Bacteroidaceae bacterium
GATTAGTAGATCCGCCTTTGCTATCTGCTTTTCCAGGCGCATTAGCTTGTGATTATCCAGAGCCTCTATCAGCTGGTTTGAGAGATTGGCAGCAGTGAAGAATTTGACATTCATCCCTTGCATGCATGCTTTGATCCCAAGAGCTATGGACAGATGGGTCTTTCCTGTTCCTG
This sequence comes from Bacteroidaceae bacterium, assembly GCA_028709135.1. Classification (GTDB taxonomy): domain Bacteria; phylum Bacteroidota; class Bacteroidia; order Bacteroidales; family Bacteroidaceae; genus UBA6382. The sequence goes on from JAQVXN010000220.1 coordinate 174, forward strand.
GATTGCCAATCATAACAATATTTTTTCTGCTGGCAACAAAGTCGCATGATGCCAGTTCATGGATATATGCATTATTAATATGTTCGAACTTTGACAGGTCCAATTCTTCAATGGTTTTTAGATATGGAAACCCGGCAGCTTTGATCTTTCTTCTTCGTGTGCTTTCATGCCTTGAATCCAGCTCGATTTTCATTAGTTCGATGAGAAAGTCCTCATAGCCTTGATCTGAATTAAGCTGTCTGATGACATCTTTGTATTGGTTGAACATGGGTGTTCTTAGTTGTCTTGCGTAAAGTTCTATGGTTTGAGATCTTAGGGTATCTGTCATTTCAATACCCCGCATTTCTCGTCATACTTACGTAGATCAATTGAGATTACAGGTATATCGTTCTTGATGTAGAGAACATTGGATTCTGGGGCTTCGTGTAGAAAGCTTCTGACCATATCCACAGTTGGTATTACGTTTTTAGGGAGCAGATCTTTGATGGAAAGGATTTTCTCCTCGCCGTAATCCACACAAAGTCTCAGTAGCTTTACCATCTCTGCATTTCCACCAGGAAGAAGATGTCCCCAGCCAAGCAACTCCTTTGTCACATTGGTTCTTACGGGCTTTGCCTGAAATACAGAGCGGGGTTTCCTTTCAAGCAGGTCTATGTAGTGCTCAAGGCGGTAGGAGGTCTTTCCTGACCCGTAAAGACGGTCAAATGACGCTATGATGACTCCATCATGGTAGATATGCACTTCATTTGCATAGCCTTTGACTGTAACTGTCTTTCTTAAGTACCTGACCGGAACTGAATAATTGTTCTTTTCAAAGCGGATTGTTGAATAATCACCCACTATGGGAGTGGCGGTGCGACTTGTGTCAAATCGGTAGGCAGGGATCTTCTTTAGGAAGTGGAGTTCTTGCTCATACGCCTCATTAACAGTTGATGACCGAGACTCAATCTTGTGGGTTTCACGGTAGTTCAAACAGTCTCTAAGGAGCTTCTGGTTCAGTTCACCGATGCTTGAAACCCTTGGAACGGGGACCATGAAGTTTCTTCTTGCATAACCGACAAGGTTTTCAACAAGGCCCTTTTCATTGCCGCTTGCGACATTACAGAAGTCTGTCTTGAAGGCATAATGGGCAGAAAAAGACGCATAGCCATCAGTTGCCTTTGCATGGAGCCCAAAACCTTCACGAACTGCTACCTTGGCATTGTCGAATATCACCCGTTTGGGAATTCCTCTGAAGTAGTCGAACATAGTCTGTTGAGCTTCAAGGAAGCTTTCAAGATTTTGGGAGTGGTATGCTTGAACGAGTATATCACAGGAGTTGCAGAGCCTTCCACAAAAGAAGTTGACCTTGTTCTTCTGCCCATCTAAGTATACTGTAGCTTCACCCCAGTCAATCTGGATTGCATCTCCAGGGTCGTATTCCAGAGGAATATCAGCCTGTTTTGGAACCATATGCTCTGCCTTCAGATTCCTGACAGCCTCTCTCACAGCAGAGTATGAACCCTTAAAATCAGCTTCACTTACAAGCCTGTCATAGATTCTTTTGGCTGAATGTTTTTGCTTGGGTAGATTTTCTTTTTCATCGTGGAGGAAACAATCAAGCATAAAGTTCTTAACATCCTCTGTGATAACATCAGACTTTCTTGTGTATGATTTCCTGACATCTGGATGAGTGTTGCCTTCACAATACTTTCTAACGGTCTGGCGTGCTATGCCAAGCCTTGTTGAAATTGAACGTATGGATTCGCCTTCAGAAAAGAGGAGTCGAATCTTTGAGTATAGATCCACTTCAATAATCACACCTTTCATCTCCTTGTAAGAAAATTTCTAATTTAATCTTACAGGAATATATTTCAAGGTGGTAAACTTTTTCACTGTCAAAAGCCCTTGAAGTGGTCAACTTTTATTATATCATTTACATTTTAGCATGGTTTTGCAATAATTTCAATCAAAATAGCGCTAACTGCACAATAGTTCAATTATTCCATGCAGATATTAACCGCCAAGCAATAACAAAAAGATGGTTTGCTCCATATGATATAACGAATTCTGCAATTGCATTAATTCAATTTAACTCATGAAAGGAGTCTGTATCTTGACCGATAACTTTTATAATGGTTTCTGTCGCCATATAGGAGAAACCGTAACTATTTATACAAAAAGCGGAGGTCAATCCGGTTCCGGTTTTACTGGTGTTGTTCTTGGCGTTTCCAACGATGTTGTTAGGCTGATCACGGAAATCGGTCCCGCTCCAGGCTGCGCATTGGGATCTGCATGTTTCTGTTCAGACGGTCGCGGCAGAAGACGTCAGGAAGATTTCCGCAATATAGGTTCTTATGTCGATATCCCGCTTGATTCCATAGCGGCAGTCGTCTACAACGCAGTCTAGATAACCGGCAGGGTACATTAAATCCCCACCGCGAGCTTCGAAATAAAGCCATGTAGCGCAAAACTTGCCCACTTTTTGAGTCTGGGCAAGTTTGTTTTTGATTTATAGGACATTAATTGCTGCGCTATGGAAATAATGTTATTATTTAGACGGCTAATAGGTTTACTTCATTTTCAACGCTTCTCTAAGGCCGCCTTCTTTGCCCGACGTTATCCTTATGATATTGGTTCTGTGCTTAATAAAACTCATTGCAGCGATTATTACCACGACTGCAACGCAACCGATGCTGTATCCAAAAACCGCTGTAAGTATAACCGTTAGTAAGACAGCTCCAAGAGACCCCAAAGCTATATAATCTGTAATGACAGTAATAAGTATTAATAAAAGTCCACAGAGAAGCGCTATGCGAATATCTATTGCAAACAGCATGCCTATAAGAGATGCGGTACCTTTACCTCCCCTGAATCGCATATAAAAGGGATGATTATGGCCAATGATTGCAAAAAGGCCTGTTATATAGAGAAGTAAGGCTATTTTTTCTGTAGTTGCAGATTCACTGAAAAAATGTTTTATCAGCAAAATCGCTGCCGCTGCCTTGAATATGTCCAGTAGAGCCACTAATATTCCGAATTTCCATCCAAGAACACCGACCGTATTGGACGCTCCTGAATTTCCGCTACCCAGTGTACGGATATCTGCTTTTTTTATAATCCTAGTCATTATATATGAGGGATGGATCGAACCAATGGCATATCCCATTAATGCAGCTGCTGCATAATCCAATTCTATCTTCCTTTACAATTGATTTTTTCTGTGTTGTAAAATGGACTCTGCTCTATATTACAGTTTTTTGTTGCATACTGCAATGAATATATATGCTTTTTACTTTATTACTATTTTCCTAAGGAGAGAGATATATGGATTTCATTATATTTGATCTGGAATTCAACAGGTTTTTGTCCCCAGAGGATAGCAGCGTAAAACCGGCCAAACACTTCCCGTTTGAAATTATACAGCTCGGAGCGGTGAAGCTCAGCAATGGTTTTAGTGAAATAACCGAATTCGTACGGCTCATCAAGCCCTCCTTATACAAGGAAATCGACCCATTCATTACACAGCTTACCGGGATTACATTAGAAAAAATTCAAAACGAAGCACTTTTTCCGACAGTTTTAGAGGAATTTGCTTCTTTTATTGGCAGTAATGATCCTGTGTTTTGTGTTTGGGGCATGTCCGATGTCAAAGAGCTGTATCGCAGTTCTTCCAGATTCGGTTTTGACAACAATTTGCTCCCTTGGAAAACTATCGATGTGCAAAGACATGCCGCACTTAGTTTAGGGCTTCCCCGAAGATTATTACCTTCGCTGCAAAGCGCAGTAGCAGCACTGAATATTCCCATAAAAGATAAATTTCATGATGCGCTGTTTGATGCCAGATACACTGCCGAAGTGCTGAAAATGATCTACAGTCCGTCCATAAAGCCCAAGAAATACGATCCCTCTGATGAGCGTTCCGTATTAAGACGCCCAAAAAGAGAGATCGACATTGAAGGCCTGTTGAATCAATTTGAAAAAATGTATGGAAGAGATATGTCCAATGAGGAGCGTCAAATTATAGTACTTGCATATAAAATGGGTAGGACCCATCAGTTCCTCAAGGAGCCCGAGCAATCGTCAGTTACAATCCCGGATGATTGAAGAT
>JAQVXN010000221.1 GCA_028709135.1 Bacteroidaceae bacterium
GGATCTTTGTTTGCCTTCAACAAAGAAAAATTTCTATTAGGGTCATTTCCAAAAAACTGGAACCACTCACAAGACATTTTTTAGTTGCCTGCGATTACAATAACGCCCAAACCAACAACAAAAAAGGCAAACATCACAGCAAGCAAGATTTTGCTAATAGAATCAGCCCCTTTAAACTCCTTCCACACAAATACGCCCCATAAAGCTGCAATCATTGGTGCACCCTGGCCAAGTGCATATGATATTGCTGCACCTGCTTTACCAGCTGCGATATAGCTCAAAATGGTACCCAGCCCCCAAACAACGCCGCCTAAAAAGCCGACAGAATGTACTTTCAATGGGGCTGTCAGATAACTTCTATAATTAACCGGCAGACCAACAAACGGATGCTTCATTGCCAGTGTGTTAAATACGAAATTGCTTAAAAATATTCCTATTGCAAAAATAACAAACGCCGTGTATGGAGTAGCTTTTCCTACTTCAGGATTTTCAAAATTATTCAAATCCATCGACATCGCTACAAAACGATAGAAAAATGACATCAACACCCCGGCAATAACGGCTAAAATAATTCCTTTCCGCGCTGTACCACCATTTTTTTGTTGGCGTCCGGAAGCTATGCCATTCACTATAATCGCTATCATGATCAAAACTACACCAATAAATAACAAATTGGCATCTCCTTTTGGTTGTCCGAAATAATTAATTGTGACTCCCATCACAAGCGCCAAACCAACACCTATTGGAAATGCCACAGACATGCCTGCTAATGAAATGGATGCACTTAACAATATATTTGAAGCATTAAAAATGACCCCTCCTACGATAGCACTCAGGAATGTTACTCCTGAAAGTTGTTTTATATCCATACAAAAGCTACGCCCGCCTTCACCAAAACTTCCAAACGTGTAAGCCATTAATACCGAAAAGAACAAAATTCCAATGACGTAGTCCCAATAAAAGAGTTCATAACGCCAATTTTTGGCTGCAAGTTTCTGAGTGTTACCCCAAGAACCCCAGCAAATCATCGTGACAAAGCACAACACTACAGCAAGAACATAACTATTGACTATAAACATCTTGTAACTTAATTATTAGATGAATGACCAAAACTTTATTTTCCAAATACTTCCGCAGCAAACGGGATAGAGCGCCACGCTCCCATACGTGTCACACTTATGGAAGCTGCTTTATTGGCTATACTTATAGCTTCCGAATATTCATAATTTCGGCTCAAGGCAACGCAAAGGGCTCCACAAAAAGTATCTCCTGCTGCCGTTGTATCTATCACTTCTGCGTTGAAAGCAGGAACGTGTATCAACTTTCCTTTTTCTTCAGTATACGCTCCTGATCCACCAGCTGTAATGATAACCTGCTTCACGCCCAGCTCCCGAATTCTTCGAATTGCCTGCAAGGCAGAGTCTGCATCTTTTACTTCCACACCGGACATAGCAGCAGCTTCCGTTTCATTCAGAATAATGAGATCCACGTTACGTAGAAGTTCCGCAGGTAATGATTTTTCTGGAAATGGGGCTGGATTGAGAATTACAGTCACACCATGCTGATGTGCCATTTCTGCAGCACAAGACAAAGTTTGTACAGGCGTTTCCAACTGCATGAGTAAAATTTTTGCTTGGCAAATCTCTGTTTGCGCAGCATTTACATCATTTTCAGAAAGCAGGGCATTTGCACCGGACGCCACAATAATGGAATTCTCTCCTTTTTCATCGACAGGAATCAAAGCCACTCCAGTAGGCGTCTCTTTCGTAAGTGTGACAAACCGTGTATCAATACCTTCCTCATTTAATAAGCTCAAGGATTGGCGACCAAACCCATCATCACCCAAACGCGCAATGAAAAGCGTTTCTCCTCCCATTCGCGCAACTGCAACAGCTTGATTAGCCCCTTTACCTCCCTGATTCGTCATAAAATCATGACCAATAATCGTTTCTCCCGGTAGAGGTAAATGAGCTACTTTTATAACCATGTCGGTATTACAACTGCCAATAACAACAATTTTTTTCATGTTTTTCACCCTATTATTAGACTGTTCGCAAAGATACAATATTTTTTATCATTCCCAGTATTTCCCTGTCAGTTCTTTTCAGGAAACATTTGTTCTATAATTGGGGACTTATTTCTCATAAAATAAGGACAAGAAAACATTAAACACAAAAAAGCGTTCTTTTAATGTTACATTTGCATCACTTTTGCGTTTAACTAATATAAAAGTAATTTTAAGATCATGCATCAATCAAGACTCAACATCATTTACATCATAATCTTTATAGGAGCTTTCCTATCGTTTTCCTCATTCTCAAGAGGTGAAGAAACAAAAAAAGTACAACGAATTGCCTACGGTAATTTGGTAGACAACATTACCCGTAAGAATATTGACGGAGCTCGTCTTTACCGCCTTAGCACAGACAGTACTGTCATCGATTCCTCAAAAACAGAAAAAGATAAAAATGCCATGGAAACAAATGACATTTATGATTTTTTCGTGCCCTCAACAGGAGGAGACTGGCTTTTCCGCATTTATGCCGAAGGTTATGAAACCATTACACAGAAAATACATATACCTCCATTTAAGGGCCGCCAATTCCTATATCATATTCCCGACATTATTCTAAAAAAGAAACAACACGATGTAAAACTTGCTGGCGCTGTCGTCAGGGCAACAAAAATCAAATTTTATACCCACGGCGACACCTTAGTTTATAATGCAGATGCCTTCAATTTAGCCGAAGGTTCCATGCTTGATGCGCTCATTCGTCAATTGCCAGGAGCGCAACTCAAAGACGATGGCGAAATTTTTGTAAACGGGCAGAAAGTAGAAAGTCTCCTCCTTAACGGAGAAGATTTTTTCAAGAACAATCGCCAACTTATGTTGGACAACCTCCCCGCCTATACGGTAAAAGATGTTCAGGTTTACCGCAAAAGGAATAAGCTCTCTGAATGGGCAGGACGGGACGTAGGAGAGAAAGACCTCGTTATGGACGTAAAACTAAAAAAGGAATACCAAACAAGTTGGATCAGCAATCTTGAAGCTGGTTCGGGTTCCGAAAACCGCTACATGGGCCGTTTTTTCGCTATGCGTTTCACAGATCATTCAAATCTAAGTTTCTTTGGAAATATGAACAATTTGAACGATTCGCGGCGTCCGGGACAAGATGGAGACTGGAGTCCGGACAAAATGCCGTCTGGTTTGGAAGCTACCAAATTGTTAGCAACCACCTATGAAGTTAAAGACCGTCAAAAACGTTTTCAAGTCAATGGTGATGCTCAGCTGACACACTCAGACGGAGATTACGTAACCTCCACGACGGGAGAAAACTTTCTGCCGCAAGGTAATACCTTTCTGCGTAGTCAGAACCTGAGTAAAAGCCATTCTACAAGTTTTTCGACAAATCACGATTGGAACTTCGGGCATCAAAGACAAGGACACGAAATTACTTGGAACCTCAACTTAAGCAATTGGCGAAACTATACAGACAACGTCTCTGCTACCTTTGAACAAAAACCATTCGAGTATGGTAATGCCTTACTTGACAGTATCCGACAATTCAATGCCGGATCCATGTTGCGCCGACTCGCCTTAAATCGCCAGTTAGGCCAAACACTTAAAGACGGCAGTAACTATGACTTCAAACTGTCTCCGGAATTCCGATTTAAAAGTATCGCTACGGATTTTTTCGTTCTTAATGCCTCTGTTCAATTTTCAGGACGTAAGGAAAACATCTTTGCAAACAACCTCTACGATTATCCTAAAAATGAAGCAACGTCAACAGACTTTCGACGGCAATGGAATGACCAACGAGAACACAATCAAAAATACTTATTACAAGGTACTTACTGTTTTGTCTTCCCCAACAATTTGGGCATAGTACCTTCCTATTCGGTCACTCACATGCGCAACAGAGCACGGAATCCGCTTTACCGCCTCGATAAGGAGGATGGTTGGGGATCCCAAGAAGAGCACGCCATCGGCACGCTGCCTTCAGAAACAGATTTTCTACTCCACACCCTAGATTCCCAAAACAGTTCTTGGCGCCATTCCGTACAAACAAACCAAAATGCTGAAATCAACATTTTTTGGAATTCTTTCAAACAACCAGAAGTCTCTTATTGGGACATTAACGGATGTTTCCCATTAATTTATTCGGATGAAAGTATGGACTATTGCCGAGCAAACTATAACGGACGTCGTAACCGGCACCTCACTTACATACAGCCTAGATTTACCCTCTTACCA
>JAQVXN010000222.1 GCA_028709135.1 Bacteroidaceae bacterium
CTTACTCTGTAAGACTAGGTTGTATTACTTTCTTTATAAACTATAAATTGGATTTTATGATAACCAGGGGGACTGTCCCCTTGGACGTCAACGATGCAGAACATTCGTTATTTGGATAAGTTAATAGATGAGTTAGCAAAGGGGAAAGCCATGGAGAAGATTTTGCGAAAATAATAATTAAGGGGCAATCCAGGTTTCTACGTGAACTATTACCCAAACCAAATCCTTTATATTTTGTGTGACATAATTTTTGGTTCCGGAAATCCTAGCAGATTGCACGCCAGTTGATTATAACAACCGTGTGGTATAATTTTACAACAAGGTTAGGTGAAGGTGATTGAAAAATGATTAGTGATCACATTGTTCAATCCATGGCGGAAAAAATTATAAATGCTTTTTCACCAGAAAAGATCATTGTGTTTGGCTCTTGGGCGCGTAATGAAGTCACCAAAGGCAGTGATATTGATTTTCTGGTAATCACCTCTTATGAAGGTTCCAAAAGAGATATCCAAGTAGCTATGAGAAGAAAATTAAAAGGATTTGGTATTCCTAAAGATGTTATAGTTGCTTCAAAAGAAGAGATTGATCAGAAAAAAGATTTACCGGGATACATCTATGGAACCGCTTTATAGGAGGGGAGGGTCATTTATGAGCGAACCGGTCAATAGACAACTAGCATTGCGGTAGTTTGAATATGCGAAAAACGATTTACAGGCAGCAACAATAATGCTTTCGCGAGATGATGTGGCTCCCCAAACCGCTTGTTTTTTGGCACAACAAAGTGCTGAAAAAGCTTTAAAAGCGATTTTGGTATTAGAAGGATTGAATGTAATAAGAACTCATGATCTTGATGCGTTATCAGAAAAATTGCCAGAAAAATATTATAAGGAGTTTGAAATATTTGATTTAACATGGTTAACCGAATGGAGTGTGGAGTCCTGTTATCCCGGGGATTGGCCGGAAGCCTCATGCGAAGATGCAAAAAAGGCAGTAACAATTGCTACAGAAGATTATCAACAAAGACCAATCGAAATAACAAAGCAGGGTCTTAAAAATTATAATAAAGGTATTGCCATTAAATTTTTAAGGGACAATACCTTTTTATTATTCAACGGGCAGGTCAATGGAAAGATGTGCTATAATGAACTTAGTAGCATATCGCGAAACAAGATTATTTATATAGCAGGAGGTCTAATATGATTGTAGTAGCTATTATTTGTACACTTATCGCTGGGTTTGTCGGTTCTTTTTTAGAGCCAGTGTCTTTTGCAATAGCACTTCCAATTGCAGTTATGGGTGGCTTTATTCTGAAAGCAATCCAAGATAAGAAAAATTAAACATTACTAAGCTAATGAACAAAACGAGAAGTTTAGTTAGACACGTTCTTCTTATTTAATGTCGAAGTGGAGACATGTGGTTTCCCGTGGAAAATCACATCATTTATATATTGTGAAGCAGATGAGGCTTTGGTTTAACTTTCTTGGGATAATTACCTAAGAAAGTTATTTTTGTTTATAAAAACAGTTGAGACTCATTAAAAATGAAACAAAACTTATTGTTGAACAACAAATATTAATTAACTATTGATAAATATATATTGTATTACATATAAGAAAGCATTATAATATTAACAAGGAGATGATTGCATGGAACGAAAGGAATTAACAAAGTGGCTTAAGATTGTTATAGTTTTTGCTGCTTTAACAGGTGTGTTATTATGCTTTATTATTGCTCCGTTTTTAGGCAGTGAGACCGTGTTTATATATCCCGAATTGGGTTATATGTATTGGCCTTGCTTAATTTTCGTATGGGTTACTGCGGTTCCATTTTACGTTGCTCTTTATAAGGGCTGGTTAATATGTGAAGAAATCTCAAACGATAATTCATTTTGCCAAGAGAATGCCCAAAGGTTGAAAGAGATAAGCAAGTTAGCGTTATTTGAATGTATACTTTACTTGGCAGCAATGATTATTCTCCTTGTTTTAAACTTACTGCATCCTAGCATTTTACTTATGACCTTATTTGTTATTTTTGTTGGAATTTCAATTGCGGTTGTTTGTGCAGCACTTTCTCATCTCGTGGAAAAAGCAAGTGAGTTAAAAGAAGAAAACGATTTGACAATATGAGGGTGATTAAATGCCTATAATAATAAATTTAGATGTAATGTTAGCTAAAAGGAAAATGAGCGTGACAGAGCTATCTGAGCAGGTTGGGATAACAATGTCCAATATCTCTATTTTGAAAAATGGGAAAGCCAAAGCTATTCGGTTTTCTACACTAGAGAAGATATGTAAAGTATTGGATTGCCAGCCGGGTGATATTTTAGAATACTCAAGAGGAAAAATGTAATATGAAAAAATACCTTTTAAAAGAATTTATCAGATTCGTTATTAAGACTGGGCTTCATTTTTATGATTAGTCCAGCAATATTATATTTGTTTATCCATGGTAATTATGAAAGATACATATGGATTATAAACAGCCCATATCCATTTAGCCGTTTTGGGGGAGGACCATTTCAATTATTCATATTCGCTGGATTGTTTATAGTTGGGATAATTATAATTACAGTTTGTAATTATAAAGGATTGTTACAGATGAAAAAACGCTTTATGTGTATACTTTTATTATTAATCATCATATGTTCTTTAACAGGATGTTTTTCACAGTCTATTAACAAAAGAATTTCAAACACCATAGAAATTAGATTACCTACAAATTTAAAAATAGACTATGAGGATACTCATGGAGGATTCCATGGGGATGGGGAAACCTTTGCTAAAATCGAATTTGACACATCAGAGGCTGAAAACATCTCATTACAAATAACTAATCACAAAGGCTGGAGGAATCTTCCGCTAAGCGAAAACCTTAATCTTATAATGTATGGTGGAGAAAAGAATAATGTGGAGTATGTATATAATTTTGCTGAAAGACTGGGAATACCTTATATCGAAAACGGTTATTGGTTTTTTACTGATCGACATAGGGAGAGCAGTTTTTCTGAAAAGGATGAGGATTTATTTCAACGGAATTCTTTTAATTTTACCCTTGCACTGTATGACACTGATACAAATACGTTATACTATTTTGAGTTTGATACATAATTGTAAACTCATTATAATTCCTTGGCACCTTGTTTTTCCTTTGATATCATTTATATTTGGGGTTATTGGTCAAATATTAATAAAAAAATGTATAAAGTTTAAGTAGAAACTGCGACGTTATAATTTATATAGATTATAAGACATATTTTTTAAGTATATGGAAAGTGATATTTACTTAAAGAGGGGATATTATATGTTAGGTCACTTGGGATTTTCTTATTTTGGTTTGATATATTTACTAATGTTATTTATTCATAACATTATCTGGATTAAGAATAAGCCAGTAGATTGTGATCCTTCCTACGAAAACAAAATATTATAGTATAACCAAGGGGACTGTCCCCTTGGACGTCAGCAAAGAAAAATACAGCTAATAACCAGAGGGACTGTCCCCTTGGACGTCTTGGACGTCCCCCTTGGACGTCATGATCTAGGCCGCGGTGTCCAATAAATTCACTTTACCAAACCAACATCAATTTCAACAGATGTAGATGCTGTGCCAACAACAGGCACTCCGTCTTTAAGTTCAGAACCAACCGAAACCAATAATGAGAAGCTCTCAGATGCTGAAGCATTTTTATCACGTATTAACTCCAAAAAAACAGTTCCTTCACCGCCGCCGGTAGGCTTTCGGCTATGGTTACGACCAATTTCCACACAGCTTTTCCATTCTGATTCTGTATCGGCAGTATTCCAAATCGCTGCATTGTTACCGGCTTCATTGCCGCTGCCATTGGGGAAGCTGGATAAGGCATTTGAAATATTCCATCCCGCTGGAATAAGGAATGAAACACCACCCCAATCATTTTCTCCAATTATAATTGAGGCAACAACCATAATTCGAACATTATCATGACTATCTTGGACATAAACATTGCCTTTCGCTACTGTATTAGAATCGGGAAGTTTTGTACTAACCTCAAATTCCTTTACTTGAATTGTATTTTGATTTATCGTTGCTGCGCTGTTCTTTCCCTTGTTACTGCCACAAGCTGCTAAAGAAAATAAGGAAAGAAATAATAACGTCCATAAAATAGTATGCTTTTTCATTCAATCACCTTGATTTCTAGTTTATTTTTTTAGTCCTTCCATAATATAATTCCAGTTTCTATCATCACGAACATTGCTGAACAATTGGTC
>JAQVXN010000223.1 GCA_028709135.1 Bacteroidaceae bacterium
TGTAGAAGATTGTTTCATGCTGCTATCAAACTCCAAAGAAAATGAATAACAATGTCGTCATACACACCGAGAATCTGACAAAACAGTTCGGAAGTTTCATCGCAGTAGACCATATCAACTTCGATGTAAAGCGAGGAGAAATTTTTGGGTTTCTCGGAGCTAACGGGGCAGGGAAAACCACAGCCATGCGAATGCTAACGGGCCTAAGTCACCCCACTGCAGGCAAAGGTTTTGTGGCAGGGTACGATGTAGCCAGACAATCAGAAATGGTCAAAAAAAGCATTGGCTACATGAGCCAAAAATTTTCTTTATATGAAGATTTAAAAGTATGGGAAAATATTCGTCTCTTTGGTGGTATTTACGGTATGAGCAACCGAGAAATTGCCGTTCGCTCCGAAAACATGCTCAAACAATTGGGATTTTATGAAGAGCGCAATACTTTGGTCCGTTCATTACCATTGGGTTGGAAACAAAAACTGTCTTTCTCCGTTGCCATATTCCATCATCCCGATGTAGTTTTTCTCGACGAACCTACCGGAGGAGTCGATCCAGTTACGCGGAGACGTTTCTGGGAACTTATTTACAAAGCTGTAGAAGACGGCATTACTATTTTCGTTACCACCCATTACATGGACGAAGCTGAATATTGTGACAGAGTTTCTATCATGGTTGATGGTCAAATAAAAGCTTTAGACAGCCCCAAAAATCTAAAAAAGAAATTTCAGGCTCCATCGATGGATGATGTATTTCAAAAACTGGCCCGCGAGGCCGTTCGTAAAGGAGATTAAAACATGAAACAGTTCCTATCATTTGTACGTAAGGAGTTTTATCACATATTCCGTGATAAGCGCACCATTCTCATTCTTTTCGCCATGCCCGTTGTTCAGATACTGCTTTTTGGATTTGCCATTACCAATGAAGTGAAAAATACGCCAATAGCCATTGTCGATCCCTCCAAAGACGTAGAAACACAAGAAATCATCAGACACTTCGAAGCCAGTAAATATTTCTATGTGGTAGATGAGTTACAAAATATCCGTCAGGTAGATGATGCATTCAAAAAAGGCCGCATCAGCCTTGCCGTAATTTTTAGTGAAAATTTTGGCACTAACACCAAACGAAATGGAGAAGCTTCCGTACAGCTCATTACCGACGGCACTGAACCAAATCAGGCTTCCATGATTGTCAATTACGCTACGGGTATTCTGAAACAGACATCTGTTTCAGCTAGTAAGCCACCATTCGTCATTATGCCAACGATTCACATGCTTTATAATCCGCAAGGAAAAAGTTCATATAATTTTGTCCCAGGTGTAATGGGCATGGTTCTCATGCTGATTTGCGCCATGATGACAGCAATATCCATTGTCCGCGAAAAAGAAACTGGGACCATGGAGGTTCTTCTGGCATCTCCCATGAAACCGATTTTCATCATTTTGGCCAAAGCCGTACCCTACTTTATACTTTCTGTGGGAAACTTGGCTTCCATTCTCCTGTTAAGCGTCTTTGTATTACAAGTTCCAGTTGCAGGCAGTCTATTCTGGTTGGCATTCATTTCTCTTATTTTTATTTTTGTGGCCTTGGCTCTAGGCCTTCTCATTTCAACCGTTGTAGAATCCCAAATGGCTGCTATGTTAGTTTCGGGTATGGGCTTAATGATGCCTGTAATGATTTTATCCGGAATGATGTTTCCCATTGAAAGCATGCCAAATGTTTTACAATGGATTTCAGCTTTAGTTCCAGCCCGCTGGTATATTAGCGCTGTACGGAAGATTATGATCCAAGGTGTTGGCATCGAAAATGCATGGCTTGAACTCACCGTTCTATTTGTCATGGCATTTTTTTTGATTCTATTGAGTTTGAAAAAGTTTAAGGTACGATTAAATTAAAACCAACAGATTATGCTCAAATTTTTATTAGAAAAAGAGTTCAAACAAATATTCAGGAACAGTTTTTTGCCCCGTATTATTTTTTTTATGTCTCTCATGATGATGCTTATCATGCCATGGGCTGCTAATCAGGAAATCAGGAATATTCACCTCTGCGTTGTGGACAATAACATGAGCAGCTATTCAGAACGCCTTGTTAATAAAGTCACTTCATCAGGTTATTTCAAATTGACAAACGTGGCCTCGTCTTATTCACTGGCTTTGAAGACCATAGAATCAGGAGCATCAGATCTCATTATGGAAATTCCCGCAGATTTTGAAAAAGACGTGACTCATCAAGGATTCTCTTCTGTAGCTCTTTATTCTAACGCCGTAAATGGCACCAAAGGAAGTTTGGGAGCGTCTTATCTATCTTCTATTTTAAGCGACTTTTCGACAGAATTGAGTGCAGAACAGCCGGCAAACATACAAGAAAATAATCCTCATTCAGCCTCATTACAAATTGTTCCACAATATCGATTTAATCCACATCTTGACTACAAAGTCTTTATGGTCCCTGCACTTATGGTCATGTTGCTCACCATGCTTGCCGGCTTTTTGCCTGCACTAAACATCGTCAGTGAAAAAGAGACCGGAACCATTGAACAAATTAACGTTACTCCCGTTAGCAAACCTCTTTTTATCCTAGCCAAACTCATTCCATACTGGTGTATCGGTTTTGCAGTTCTAACTTTTTGTATGTTTTTGGGATTCACCGTTTATGGAATTTTTCCAAAAGGCAGTTTGTTAACCATTTATCTTTTTGCCTCCATTTATATTTTGGTCGTCTCCGGCATGGGACTGGTCATTTCCAATTATTCCAACACCATGCAGCAGGCCATGTTCGTCATGTACTTCTTTATGATGATTCTGATACTGATGGGTGGATTATTTACCCCTATTACCAGCATGCCACAATGGGCACAAAACATTACCGTACTTAATCCACTGAAATATTTTATTCAAGTAATGCGACAGGTTTATCTTAAAGGTAGTGGATTTGTACACCTCATTCCACAGCTTATTTCACTCTCACTTTTTGCTTTCATTTTTAATGTTTGGGCCATCCTAAGTTACAAAAAAAGCAATTAATTTTATTAAAACCTCCTGTTCACTACAAGCATTTCGAAAACTTCTATTTTCCGAAATACTTATTAATAAAACTAATTCACAAAAAATCTTTTTAATTAGGGATTTTCGAAAAACAATAAAAAGCTGTACCTTCAATTTTGTACTTCTACGGCTTTGCACTATCTTTGCAGAAAATTTAGAAGCATGGTTCTAAACTATATCTGGATTGCGTTTTTCGTAATCGCATTCATCATAGGTCTCATTAAACTCATTTTCTTTGGAGACTTCCAGGTGTTTCCACAAATTATGGACGCCACTTTCAGTTCAGCCAAAACGGCCTTTGAAATCTCTTTGGGATTGACCGGCTTATTGTCTTTTTGGCTAGGTATGATGAAAATCGGAGAACGTGGTGGCTTGATCAATGCAGTATCACACATACTGAGTCCAGTATTTACAAAACTCTTTCCGGACATACCAAAAGACCATCCTGCATTCGGAAATATTTTTATGAACATTGCTGCCAATATGCTCGGTTTAGACAATGCAGCAACACCTTTGGGATTAAAAGCAATGGAATCACTTCAAGAACTAAACCCCAAAAAAGATACGGCTACAAACCCCATGATCATGTTCCTCGTGATGAACACCTCGGGTCTGGCCATTATTCCAGTTTCCATTTTGGTTTATCGAGCACAATTGGGCGCCGCACAACCTACGGACGTATTTATTCCGATTTTGATTTCCACATTCATTGCCACTCTCGTAGGAATTATTGTAACTGCCATTTATCAGCATATTCATTTATTTAACAAGACCATTCTCCTGACATTAGGTGGCGCATGTACTTTTATTGCCCTTGTAATTTTTGGATTTTCCAGGTTAGATAAAAGCACCATGAACATTGTCAGCACGAGTGTGGCAAATATTCTGCTCTTCGTTATTATCATCGGCCTCATCTGGTCGGGTGCACGTAAGAAAGTTAACGTATATGATGCCTTTGTGGAAGGAGCTAAAGAAGGATTTCAAACCGCCGTACGCATCATTCCCTATTTGGTGGCTATCTTGGTAGGCATTGGAGTATTTCGAGCTTCCGGTGCCATGGACTGGCTTGTAAATGCAATCAAATATGTTTTAGACTGCATAGGATTAAGGTCTGACTGGGTAGCAGCCCTACCTACGGCCCTCATGAAACCCTTAAGCGGTAGCGGCGCACGCGGCATGATGGTAGACGCTATGAAGACTTATG
>JAQVXN010000224.1 GCA_028709135.1 Bacteroidaceae bacterium
ACTCAGGTGCGTAACTTGCAATTACAACAATCGTATGATGACATTACAAATACTACAGAAGTATATTACAATCAGTTGATTACGCTGTACGAAAAAATGCACACACTGGATGCTGTTGATAAGCAGTTGAGCCAGATCCATGAAGATGCTGAGAATGCATATAAATGTGGCGTATCAAACAAAAATGACGTACTGAGTGTAGAACTTAAGCAGAATGAGATTGCCGCCAATCGATTGAAATTGGAGAACGGCATCAAATTAAGTAAAATGGTATTGTCACAGTATATTGGCGTAGCTGGCGAAGACCTCCAAATTGATGTGAAAATGGAAGCGAACTTACCGAATCCTGCAAGTTATTTTACGGACCATGCGGTGGCTCTTGGAAATTTGGTGGAAACGAAGCTTTTGGATAAAAACGTTGAAGCTAATGAGTTGGAAACAAAATTGAGACGAGGTGCCATGCTACCAACAGTTGCTGTTGGTGCCGCGGGAATATACCAAGACTTGTCAAATACTAGCCATGTGAAAGGAATAGGACTGTTTACAGTAAGCATTCCTATTAGTGAATGGTGGAGTGGACGTCACAGTGTGAAACGGCAGGAAATAGCAGAGCAAATGGCCAGAGAAGACAAGAAAAATAATTGCCAACTGTTGTTGATACAGATGCGAAGTGCCTATAATGATTTGGAAAATGCTTATGAACAAATACAATTGGCAAAAAAACGGCTGGAAAAATCGGCTGAGAATTTACGTCTTTATCAAGACTATTACAAAGCTGGAACGTCTACAATGAGTGATTTGCTTGATGCACAAACTCAAGATCAACAAGCACACGACCAGATGACAGATGCCGTGGCGCAATATTTGAATTGCCGTACCACATATTTTATTTCAACGGGTCGAAATGAAATGATGACACAGGAAAAGCAATGACAGAGGCTCGTTATTATAAGGAGGAATGAGATGGAGTATATATATATTAATAAGGTATAGGTGTATTCTCTATTATAGTATAGAAGTGCCCACCTTTTGAAACTTTTCTTATGAAAAACGAAGAGGAATAATGGTGTAGAATCCATTCAAAAATCTAATTACGAGGTCGTGATTTTCTGGCCTAGAGTCATCAGACAAGTGTAAAATGAG
Source organism: Bacteroidaceae bacterium (assembly GCA_028709135.1). Taxonomy (GTDB): domain Bacteria; phylum Bacteroidota; class Bacteroidia; order Bacteroidales; family Bacteroidaceae; genus UBA6382. Next base: position 1,144 of record JAQVXN010000224.1, read on the forward strand.
CTGAAATGTTTAAAGAATTGAAGTTTAGTTGAAGAAAAGCTCAATTTTGCTTTGGGGCTGTGGTTTATCTTAGTTCCATTTTTCTGAAAATACAGGCTGCAAAATGAACCGTTGCTTTCAAAAAATGATTTGATCGTGTTTTTCAAATTTTTACATGCTCAATCAAAGTTGGTGACGCAGTGCGTCACAAAAGAAACGCAGTGCGTCATGAAAAAAACGCGTCGCGTCACCAAAGAAACGCACCGCGTCACATAGAATGAGAAGGAATAGTTCATTTGAAACGCAATATCCGGATAGAATTTCAGCCAAATAATGAAAAAGTATCAGGTGCATCAAAGACATTACGAGGCAAAATGTTTCTACTGGGTTAAAGTCCTGATCCATAAAATGCTGTTTAAAAAATAGGAAATGTAATTGAAATATTTAAAATTCGCTACCATTCTCAGTCGTAATGGTTAAGAAGCCTTCTAAATATTTGCGATCTTTGCTTTGAGGTTAATTGTTTGTACCTGACAACACAGATTATTAATCTTGGGGAGATCTCCGTTTTCCTCTCTTTTTGTATTGCCCTGTTGCACGCCCTTAGAGGGCTGCCCCATCTGCCGCTTGGACAACTAGGCGGTGCTTTTTATCTATTTTTACTGCAAATTTTTGCACTTCGTTTTTGGATCTAGGCGTGATTTCCTGATTGTTACTCAATGATCGGGTAGAAAAGAGTAGAAGTTAACCCCAAATATTAAATATGGTACAAATTAAGAAGAATGGCTGAAAAATTTTTCTGAAAATTTCTTGCAGGATATCAAAAGATTGCGTAATTTTGCGCCCACGAAAAGTATAGATAAAAACAATAATCTAAAAATATAAACAAAAAGCATGATTGTAGTACCAGTTAAAGATGGAGAAAACATCGAGAGAGCATTGAAGAAGTTTAAAAGAAAGTTTGAGAAGACCGGCGTTGTAAAGGAATTGCGTGCCCGTCAGCAATTTGACAAGCCTTCTGTTAAACGCCGCATTGCTAAAGAGCACGCTATTTATGTGCAGGCTCTCCATCGCGAAGAAGAATAATCGCATTTTTTAAAGATTTTTGTTTCCGAAATCGATTCTTTTTGCGTATATTCGTCGCGTAATACGATAGAATGTATGTTGAAAGACGATTTTTTACATTATCTTTCTGCCGAAAGAAATTATTCAGCTGCAACGATAAGAGAATATAATCAAGTTCTCTCGGCTTTTAGCGAATATATAAGGAAACAAGGAGGAAAAGATATAGATTGGCGCACCATAGCGGATGGCGATATTCGTGAATGGGTTGTGCTGCTTATGAATCAAGGAAGCGCGGCTTCGTCGGCTAATACCAGACTAAGCGTGCTTCGTTCTTTTTATAAGTATTTATTGGCTTATGGTTACGTTTCCTTGGATCCTACACGTCTTATAGAAGGACCAAAGAAGTCCAAGCCGCTTCCAAATTTTATAAAAGAGAGCGAAATGGATCGGTTGTTGGATCACACCCCTTTCCCTCAAACTTATGAAGGTTTCCGCGATCATTTAATGTTGTTGACATTCTACTCTACAGGTATTCGGCTTGCTGAACTCGTGGGACTGAATGAAGATGATGTTGATTTTGGGGCGATGACGCTGAAGGTGACGGGTAAAAGAGATAAACAGCGTATCATTCCTTTTGGAAATGAACTAAAAGAAGAAATGCAAAAGTTTCAACAAGAAAGAAATGAAAAATTCCCGGTTATTGATACAAAAGCATTGTTTGTGTCATTAAAGGGAGTGCGTATGACTCCTCCAGCTGTGAGAGATATTGTAAAATATTATCTTGGTTTGGTAACTACTCAAAAAAAACGCAGCCCCCATGTGCTGCGTCATTCATTTGCTACGGCGATGCTTAATCATGGCGCAGAAATAGAAGTTGTCAAGGAATTACTTGGACACGAGAGTTTGTCAACAACAGAAATCTATACGCATACAACATTTGAAGAACTAAAAAAGATCTATAACCATGCCCATCCAAGGGCCTAAAAATTATTGACTATGGATATTAAAATTCAATCAATTCATTTTGACGCGACAGAAAAATTGCAAGCGTTTATTGGAAAAAAATTGGAAAAGGTAAGTAAAGCCAGCGACGATGTGCGTAAGGCAGATGTGGTACTAAAGGTGGAAAAACCCGAAACAACCAAAAACAAGCATACATCTATGAAACTGTCTGTTAAGGGAGGCGACCTCTTTGTTGAAAAAACATGTGATACCTTTGAAGAAGGAGTGGATTTATGCATTGATTCCCTGCTCCGGCAAGTAGAGAAATATAAGGAAAAACAAAAGAGCAAATAAAAAAATGCTTGAAAAGTTTTTTGCTATTGAAAATAATACATAACTTTGCAGCCGTTTCTTATAGAATGAAGCGGCTGCAATTGAATGAAAACGTTGTTCAGGTGCAGTTTTAAAACAGAATGGGCAGTTACCAGAGTGGCCAAATGGGGCAGACTGTAAATCTGCTGGCTTTCGCCTTCGGTGGTTCGAATCCATCACTGCCCACTGTTTATTTATCGCGGAAATAGCTCAGTCGATAGAGCACTAGCCTTCCAAGCTGGGGGTCGCGGGTTTGAGTCCCGTTTTCCGCTCATATTGCTGTAATAGCTCAGCGGTAGAGCACTTCCTTGGTAAGGAAGAGGTCCCGAGTTCAAATCTCGGTTACAGCTCGAAAAATATAACATGGTATATCATTTATAAATTATAAAATTAAGGAAGCTATGGCTAAAGAAAAATTTGAACGTACCAAACCGCATGTTAACATCGGTACAATCGGCCACGTTGATCACGGAAAGACTACTTTGACCGCTGCTATTACAAAGGTATTGGCAGAAAAAGGATTCTCCAAGAGCGATGAAATTAAATCTTTTGATCAGATTGATAATGCTCCTGAAGAGAAAGAGCGTGGTATTACTATTAACACTGCGCATGTAGAGTATGAGACTGCAAAACGTCATTATGCACACGTCGATTGCCCGGGACATGCCGACTATGTTAAGAAGATGGTTACTGGTGCTTCCCAAATGGATGGTGCTATTATCGTTGTTGCAGC
>JAQVXN010000225.1 GCA_028709135.1 Bacteroidaceae bacterium
ATTTCTATGTGTTCGGTCTTTGTATTAAAGGTAAAATAGCCTTTAAGCTCAACGGGCAGCCGATCGCCACCAATGCAGGTGAACTTTTTATTTGTCCGCCAAAAATGATCTATGATGATCCAATGATTAGTCCCGATTTTGAATGTAAGACCATTTGTGTAAGTGACCGCTTACTTCGTAAATTACTTGCCGGAAAAGCTGAAATTATTAATCGTGAAGTATATCTCAGACATCATTATATTTACCATTGGGTTGCCGATCTCGCCTGCACTGCCTATTACGACCTTCTAAGAGATAAATGGAAAAATTTCGATTTGACATTTAATAAGGAAATTCTTTTAGCGCTTATGCAAGCCGTTTTACTGGAATTCTGTGCTATTGTCAAAGATGAATCTGATCATAAAGAGCTCGCTCTGACTGTGACAACACAGACCAACGAGCTTTTTCGCCAATATATTGATATACTCTCACAAGAAACGGTCAAGATGCAAACAGTTAGTTGGTATGCCAATAGATTGAATGTTACTCCTAAGTATCTGTCCCATATATGCAAAAAAATTAGCGGTAAAACTGCATTGGATTGGATTCATGAGATGGTCGTTGAAGATGTAAGATACTATCTTGAACGAACAACCTTTTCCATAAAAGAGATATGCGTCAATCTTGGATTTTCCAATTTGAGCTTCTTCGGAAAATTTACACGCAAAAATTTAGGATATTCGCCAAGAAAATATCGATCAAATAATAGGTAAAAATGGCATATTTTAAATAGCCTACAAATGAGCATTAAGATCAAAATTTTTGCAGGAGATTTTACAATTCCTCAAATTTCCCATGGTGAAATAAAATAGCAGACTCTATATTAGGCATCATTTTTAAAGAATTGCTTTCCATGCTGTCCCCCAGTAAATTACTTTGTCGAATTCGATATGATTAGAAAATGCTGATTTATAATTGATCATCGAATAATGGATTACAAAAGAAGAAGTCGTTTTCAACTTCTTCTTTTGTAAATGGACTAAGCTGTTTCTAATGAGCCAGCATTTTCCCAATAAGTTTTAGCATCTGTAGAACAGTCTCTTTGTTTGGTACGGGGATTTTAATATTGGTTTCTCCTGTTTCCGGATTATTCTCTACAATTTGATCGACAAGTACCTGAGTTGCCGTGGGTGATTTCAATGTTTCTGCTAATCCGGTGAAGAAGGATACTCCTTGTTGTATGAGCTTATCAGGCTGTGGTGCATAGTCTTGATGAGGTAATAAATCATGTTCTTCTTTGGTACTGACAGAGGAAGAATCATCTGGCTGTTGCTCAAACAAAGGATCGAAGTCGTAATGAGAATCTGCTGCATCCTTAGCAATTTTAGTCTCCTCTTCATTCATATTCATAGACGGTACTTCATCTTTGGTCCCATTTTCCGCTGGCTTGTTGATACTTTCGTTCAAATCTTCCATTATCTTTTGGAACTTGGTATCTTTAGTAAAGATGGTATCCTCGCCACCATCAAGTGCACCTTCGAACATAGAAGATTTAAATTTAAGTTTGCCTAGCATATCTTCTTCAAAAGTCAGCATTGAGATCAAATTAATGACCTGAATATTGCGTGTCTGGCCTATTCGGTAAATACGGGCAATACGTTGCTCAAGTGTAGCAGGGTTCCATGGTAAATCCATATTGATGACAATAGAAGCAGCTTGTAAGTTGAGGCCGGTACTTCCCGCATCAGTAGAAAGGAATACACGACAGTCAGGTAAATCCGTGAAATTATTGACTAAATCTTTTCGTGCTTTGGATGGTATACCTCCATGCAGGTATTCATAACAAATACTTTTTTGATCCATTTCTTGAGCAACTAAGCGAGTCATACGTTCCCATTGACTGAAAACGACAATTTTTTCTTCTCCACTTTCTATCACATTGCTAATGATGTTCATTACTTCCTCGATCTTGGTATCGAAACGCGTCTTCTGATCCAGGACGTAAGTACTGTCACATACCATACGCATTTGTTGGAGTAATATAAGAAGTCTGTTGCGGTCGGTTTCCGAAAGAAAGTGCATCTTTTCCCACTTCTGAAGCAAACGTGACAAATGAGCTTTCGCTTCGTCATGTATGACCATCTGTTCTTTTGTCATTGGTACCATAAGATTCTTGTCCTGCCGAACAGGTAGCTGGAGTTTTACCGTTTGTTTACGGCGGCGTATCAGATACGGTTTGAGACGCTGTCCAATTTCGTTCAGATTACGGTAACCTATTGTTGCACCTTTGTCATCTGAAATAATATAGCGGTCGCGGAATTGATAATAAGGTCCCAAGCAAAATTGGTCTACGAGTTCCATCACAGAATAGAGTTCTTCTAATCGATTTTCCAAAGGAGTACCCGAGAGAACAACAACATATTGCGAATTTATTTTCCTGGCGGCTTTTGCTATCTGTGTGTCCCAATTCTTCAAACGTTGTACTTCATCAATGATGACCATATCCGTTTCCAAGGATCCAAAAATCTTGATGTCGTTACAAACGGCGTTGTAGGAGATTATCTTGTAAGGTTCCTCAGCGTTGTATTGTTCCTTGCGCTTCAGGTGGTTGCCTTCAATGACATGAGCCTGTTGACCGGTAAAACGTTCTATCTCTCTTTTCCATTGATATTTCAAGGAGTTGGGGCATATTATTAATGTAGAATTCACAAGGCCTTTCTTCCTCAGCAGTTCTGCCGTGCCAATTGCCTGAATTGTTTTACCCAATCCCATTTCATCAGCAATAATGGCCCGACCAGCTTTGGCTGCAAAGCGAATACCCTCTTCTTGATAAGGATAAAGACAGGTCTGGAGTAAATCTTTAAAATCATCGTTAGTCAGTGCGTCAATCCAACGTATACGCTCTTTGCGTTCTCGGTGTTCTATCACAAATTGTAGTGCGTCCCTGTAACAGCGAAAGGTATCGTCGATCTTACGAGCCTTCTTTAGAAATATATCGAATTTTTCAAATGAATTCTCTTTCAGAACAAATTTATCATCAAAAAAAGAAGATGCTAGTTTTGTAAATGCCTCCTCGTTGTCTCCGCCAATTCGGATGCGAACCTTACGTTCCGCAGTATAATCCAGATAAACAGAAGTATAAGAAGGTATTTCTCGATGAACATGATGTCTACTACTACCAAACCATAATTTTAAAGCTTCCAGATGCTTGCACGTACCCAAACGGGACGTTTTAAAATCTAAGCACGAGCAATAGTTCCAAGGACTTTGGGCCCCACGGTAAACGACCTTATATTCTTGATTTGTTTTAGGGTTTTTTACTTGATATTCACCAGGAACCTTCTTTTCGTCAATACATTGGATAACGAGTTTTTCCTCCTGAGCAACTTGTTTGCGAAGCAGTACTTGCCAAGTTCTCAAATCAATATTTTCAGGCTTATATTGATAAGGAATTTTTTTTGCTCGTTTTTTCTTAGAGTTACTTTTTGCGGATTTTTTATTCTTTATGGATTCTTTCTGTTTCAACATAATTGCTAAAGATTTATCTTCAATATCAGAAGGATAAAAGGTATTATTAAGTTGCAAAAGTAGCAAATTTGTTTTGAACTTTTTATGAAGGTAGACAATATTCCGAAGTAATTCCTATGTTTTTCAAGCCTAGAGTCAACGAGCAGCCAAAGAATGTGTTAATATGGGGAAAATAGCCAGAATAGAATCTTATTGTGGGATATTACTCTTAGACCGTAGATAATCGGAATTATGGAAAATAATACTTTAATGAGCCACGAAATTGTGATGGCGTCCTCAGACAAAGTCACAAATAAGTTCATCTCAAAGATGAAGAAAGAAGAACCTATTAACTTCCTTTTCTTACACTGTTTTTTATTTGTGGAAGGGCAATTTTGCTGATGAGAGACAAATCCTGTAAAGCAAGGGGGATAACAGGGCTTTTTCCCGCTGCTTTTTATTTTCTAAGTTCAATTAATTCAACCTCCAAACAATGGGAAGCATAAATTCAGCCGTATCAAACAACTGAATGTGATGGGTGGTCTGGTTAAAACGTACAGATTTCCACGCTCCATTTGCCTCTAACCTATAAACATGTATAATTTTCTTTGTCGTTTCAAACTGTATATGTTCTATTGGATCACTTATTAGATTGATAGCCGCAACCAGAAAGCTGCCATCTGTCATTTTTCCGGCCTTCAAATAAACCTCTTCATCTCCTCCATAATATAAAGGGTAAGGTTCTAT
>JAQVXN010000226.1 GCA_028709135.1 Bacteroidaceae bacterium
ACCAGTTTCTACTTATCGCCGCTTCTTGCAACGTACATTTGTAAATAATTTGACAGGTTACTTTAATAGTGCCAAGATAAATAAAGGTAGCGATGCGTTAGCCTACACCTTGCTCACGCTTAAGGAATTGAACAAACGGGCAAAAGCAGCTTCAACAACCTCTGGTGACAACATGACACGTGCTCACTACATTCAAATATCAGATCAGATTGAGCGCGCACTTAATCAGAATGGTTCAGTCATCGCAGCCCAATAAGAGTTTACCTATAATAATAAGGTAACAAGGATTTCTCATACTTATTTTGAAATCGTCGCACCTAAACTGTGTGGCGATTTTTTATTTTTATTACCTCAAAGAGGTAATTCTATCTTCTGCAAAATTTCAGCAGGGGTTTCTACCAACACTTTTGCACCATGTGCTAACAGGAAATCGTGGTCACGAAACCCCCAAAGAACGGAGATGCATGGTAACCCTGCTTGCTGCGCCGTTAGGATATCTACTTCCGAATCTCCTATGTAGACAGCATCTTCAGTCGTACTGTTCAATTGTTGCAAAGCCATCAGTACTGTGTCTGGAGCAGGTTTACGTCTTACGCCTTTGCTTTCACCAATAGCAACATTTACTACGTCACTAAAAAAACGAGCATTGAGTTCTTCTACCGCAGGTTGCAACTTATTGGAGACGATAGCCAATTTAAAGTGTCGCGTTTTTAATTCTTCCAGCAAAACGATCATACCTTCATATGGTTTCGTTTTATCCAGGCAGTGCACCAAATAATGACTGCGAAAACACTTAAAAGTTTTTTCATAATCCTCATCAGAAATGTTCTCCGGAACAGCACAACGCATCAGATAACGGATTCCATTTCCAAGGAATCGACGTACTTCAAACAATGCCCGTTCTGGATAACCATTTTCTCTCAGTGCATAATTTACACTTCCAGCTAAATCTTCCAGGGTATTCAGTAACGTTCCATCCAAATCAAAAATAACCGTATGTCGTTGCTTTTTCAAATTCGTCATCATCAAAATTTCTTTTTATAGCAAATATAAGTAAAATGTTCTTCCCAGGTATAAAAAGCATCCTGAGAAAGCTATTATAATCAGCCAAAATATTAACTTTGCTCCGAAATCTAAAATTATAGAGCATGAAATTGATAGTAGCCTTCGCAATTTTAGGCCTCGCAGCTCCGTTGGCTGCAAATGCAGCCCTTTCTCCTGTTTCGATATCGGCCCCTAGTGACAACACGCAGGTTTATGTCTCCAAACGTCCTGCCAAAGACGCTCGCCTTTTCTATTCCGATGCGGTAGAGAAAGAAATTGTCCGCGTTAAGAAACTTTTGAAAAATCCATATTTAGCTTGGATGTTTGAAAATTGTTATCCCAACACCCTTGATACCACTGTACATTACAGTTTAGAGAATGGCGACGACGACACTTACGTTATTACCGGCGACATCAATGCCATGTGGCTTCGTGACAGCTCTGCTCAGGTATTGCCCTATTTGGAACTTTGCAAGAAAGACAAGAAACTGCAGCGGATGTTGCGTGGCGTTATTCGTCGTCAAATCAAATATCTGCTGTTGGATCCTTACGCGAATGCCTTCTACGGCCATGGTGGCAAATGCGAACATACTGACGATGGAACCGAAATGAAACCAGGTGTATTTGAACGTAAATATGAACTAGATTCTCTTTGCTATCCCTTCTTTCTGGCCTATGCTTATTATCAAGCTACCGGAGATCTGAGTCCCTTTGACGAACTCTGGGTAAAAGCCGTGAGAAGTGTTTATGCTGTTATGCGTGAGCAGCAACGTAAGAAAGGGTTTCGTACTTCGTACCGTTTTACCCGTCATACCAGCGCGATGCATGATACTCAAAGTAATTCAGGTTATGGTCATCCTGCCAACCCTGTCGGTCTCATTGCTTCTGCTTTCCGTCCATCTGATGACTGTACCATTTTCCCTTTCCTCGTTCCAAGCAACTTCTTCGCGGTGTCTGTCCTTCAGAAAACTGCTGAAATTTTGGATAAAATCCATCAAACGCCCCTTGCTTCTGATTGTCGCAGTTTAGCTAACGAAGTTCACGAAGCGCTATTGAAATACGCTGTTGTGAATCATCCTAAATATGGTAAGATCTATGCTTTTGAAGTAGATGGTTTTGGTAGTCAACTTTTAATGGATGACGCCAATGCGCCCGGCTTGCTTTCCATGCCTTTTTTAGGGTGCATGTCTACGAGTGACCCTATTTATCAAAATACCCGAAAATTTGTATGGAGTTTAGACAATCCATATTTCTTTAAAGGTTCTGCCGGAGAAGGCATTGGCGGTCCTCATGTGGGTTACGACATGATTTGGCCTATGAGCGCCATTGTCAAAGCGTATACCAGCACGAACGACCAAGAAATCAAACAGTGTCTCACAGAAGTAATGAATTGTGATGCCGGTCTCGGTTTTATTCACGAATCGTTTGACAAAAATGACGCCAACCACTTTACTCGCAGTTGGATGGCCTGGGCCAACACTATTTTTGGTCAACTCATTGTGAAACTTGTTAATGAGAACAAAATAGATCTTCTCAATAGTATTCCCGTGCCAAATCATCCTGTAAAATAGGCTGTTTAAAGAATTCTTGAAGCAGCTTGCTTTTATAGAATCCCAGCCTGTTTTGTATCAGAGAATTTTGTTTTTTTGTTGTAATACCGTAGAATCGAATCTCAGAATAGAGGCCCGATGATGCGGTATTACATATTTTATTGGATATTATTCAAAACCAATGATGCAAGAAAAAAAGCCTTTTCAAAAAGATTAAAATGAAATAATAAACACATTCATTAAAGACACTATTCTTTAAGATTCTTCTTCAATTTCAGAAAGTTCGAGCCAATGTGTAGACTTTTCATCCAGTTCACGTTCTAATTCGGGCAGCCGGCAACTCAGTTTTGTAATTTCTGTTCCAGAAAGACTTCCTTCGCTGAAAGCCTTTTCAATGTTTTTCTTTTCTTCCTCTAAACGTTCAATATCCGTTCCAAGTTGCTCCAATTCCCGTTTTTCCTTAAACGTTAGGCGTCGTTTGTCATTCAAACGCACGCGTTGACGGGATTTTTCTTCAGCTGACGGTGTTTTCTTTTGAATTTGTTGTTGTTTTTCACGATCAGATTCCGCTTTAGCATCGGCCCATTCACGATATTGGCTGTAATTTCCTGGAAAATCCTTCACTTCACCTTGTCCTTTAAAAACAAGAATGTGGTCTACAACCTTATCCATGAAATAGCGATCGTGGCTTACCACAATCACACAACCTTGGAAGTTCTGTAAATATTCTTCCAACACCTGCAACGTAACAATATCAAAATCATTAGTTGGTTCGTCAAGAACCAAAAAATTGGGACTTTTCATCAATACCGTGCAAAGATAAAGTCGGCGGCGTTCACCTCCACTAAGCTTATACACATAATTATATTGTCTGTCTGGTGGAAAAAGAAAATATTGCAAAAATTGGCTGACTGACATTTTACGGCCATTTCCCAAATCCACATATTCCGCGATGTTTCTCACAACATCAATTACCTTCATCTGTTCATCAAACTGCATGCCTTCTTGCGAATAATACCCAAAGCGCACAGTTTCACCTACACTGATATGACCTGTATCTGGTTTTTCGAAGCCAAGGAGCAATTTAATGAAAGTAGACTTGCCTGTACCGTTATTACCCACAATTCCCATCTTCTCATAACGCGAGAAAACGTAGAAAAAATCCTTGAGAATCACTTTGTCGGGACCAAAACTTTTGCTGATATAGTCTGCTTCAAAAATCTTATTGCCGATATAAGCACTTTTTACTTCCAATGAAGCTTGTCCGGCTTCCATACGCTGTTTGGCTACACGTTCCAATTCATAAAAAGAATCTTCGCGATAGCGTGCTTTGTGACCGCGAGCACAAGGCATGCGACGCATCCAGTCTAGCTCTCTGCGATACAAATTGTTTGCTCGTTCTATCTCTACGTTTTTAGCATCAATCCGCTCTTGGTGCTTTTCCAGATAATAGCTGTAGTTGCCCTGATAAGCATAGATGCTTTCATCATCAAGTTCAAGAATCTCCGTACATACGCGATCAAGAAAATAACGATCGTGAGTTACCATCAATAAAGAAACACCTGCCGTTTGAAGGTAATTTTCCAACCACTCAATCATTTCCAAATCC
>JAQVXN010000227.1 GCA_028709135.1 Bacteroidaceae bacterium
GAGCCTGTACAATATGTTACAGGACAGGCCAATTTCTTGGGCCGCTCATTTCAAGTGGCTCCAGGAGTTCTAATTCCCAGACCAGAAACGGAAGAACTCGTCAACCTCGTTATACAAAACCATGCCTCTGTTCCGGCGCCTACTATCGTTGATGCCGGAACCGGAAGCGGATGCATCGCCATTTCTCTTCAATTGGCTTTCCCAAAAGCCTCTGTCTGGGGAATAGACATTTCAGCTGAAGCAATCAGACAGGCTCAACACAATGCTGCAAAATTTCTCGTTCCCGTACATTGGCTCAAAGCAGATATACTAGAACCAAAGACGCTCCCCACCTTTCCTATTGACATTCTCATAAGCAACCCACCTTACGTCAGGGAATCAGAAAGACAAGAAATGGATGCCCATGTGAAAGATTTTGAACCGGAGGAAGCTCTTTTTGTACCTGACGACGATCCTCTCAAATTCTATCGTTCATTGGCTTTTTGGGCCATGCGCTCCTTGAAAGATCATGGAACAATCTATGCTGAAATAAACGCTTCATTGGCACATGACACTTCTAATCTATTTAACAAAGAAGGTTTTCACTCAGTAGAACTACTTCGCGACCAATTTGGAAAAGAAAGGATGATTATATGCAAAAAATAAAAAAAACTCCAACCCAACAAGAAGCTTACACCAAATTATCTGCCCGTTGCGCACTCGCAGAAATATCACCTCAAGATGCTATTCACAAAATGAGTACATGGGGCATGGCAGACCAAGAAATCTCAGTTGTGATGAAACAGCTTATGAAAGAAGACTTCATCAACGAAAAACGCTACGCACAAGCCTTTACCCACGATAAATTTGAATTTTCAGGATGGGGACGACAAAAAATTGCGATCTCTCTCAAGCAAAAAGGAATTTCAAATACTCTCATTCAAGAAGCCTTAAAAGAGATTCCACCTGCAACATACAATCACTTACTCTTCCAACTTCTTTCTGAAAAAGCGCGTAACGTACAGGCCAAAAGTTCCTATGAGATGCGTGGAAAATTGCTCCGCTTTGGTTTAAGCCGAGGTTTTGAGCAAGATCTTATTTTCAAAATGCTTGACAAACTGCCAAACACCCAAGATTTTGATGAGACACTGTCATGAAAGCTCTTCTATCTTTTTTAAAACAAATTGCTTTCGACATTCGCGAAATTCTGTTTCCCCGCATGTGCATTGTATGCAACAAAAGATTACAAATTGAGGAGCAACTCGTATGTAGCGGATGTTTAACAAAACTCCCATATACGTTTTATCGTGGCCAGGCAGAAAACCCAGCCACGCGACTATTTTACGGACAAATCAGTATTGAGCATGGCAGTGCTTACTTCTATTATTATACAGGATCAAATTCTCGTAAAATCCTTTTTGCATTGAAATATCATAACAAACCGGAAGTAGGACTGCTTTTCGGCAAAATGATGGCACTGGATTTGAATACAACCAATTTTTTTAAGGACATCGATGCTCTCATTCCCGTCCCTTTGGCGCCACTGCGAGAAAAACAGAGAGGTTATAACCAAAGCGAATGGCTAGCAAGAGGCGTCGCCAAAATAACAGGATTGCCCATTTGGACCGATGTTGTCGAACGAACCGTAGAAAACCCGACCCAGACTCACCTCAACCATTTAGAAAGACGCCGCAATGTAGAAGGCATTTTTCACTGCACTCATCCTGAAAAACTCAAGAACAAACACGTGCTCGTCATTGACGACGTAGTTACCACGGGATCCACTTTGGCTTCTTGCATACGAGCCATGCAGGGAGCTCAAAATGCAAAATTCAGTATTCTGACTCTGGCTCAAGCAGCATCTCCGGCCTCCCTTCCAGGACATATTATTCCTGATTTTGATATCTAATACAATTGTAAAACCTTTTGCTCCTTTCATAACAACGTGAACACAAAAAGTCAATTTCGAAACAGATAGAACAAGCTTTTTTTAGGGTTTTCTGCCTCTTCTTATTTTCACATTGAAACCCTGACTCCAACTCAATAGTTGTCCGGTAGGACATACAAAACGACAATACGGACGATTTACAAATAATGACAGCAACAAGAATATACCAGCCAGGACAAGAACTTCAGTTTCTGCTTTATCAAAAAGGAATGCAGAAAAAGCCTCATAATCCATCAGCTTAAATGCAACTCCCATCCACATAAGTCCCAAAAGCACCCATAAAATGGCACGTCGCGTATATCTCAAAAAAGACATCACACGGGGCGGAATCTTCCATTTAGGAAAGCCAAACAAGCCCATTAATTCTTGTGCCGAACCAAATGGACAAACGTAAAGACAATAATAGTTTTTCTTTTTCGAAATAAAAGGAATTATCACTGCCAGAATTAACATCACAAATACAACAATAGCTTCTAATGGATGAACACCATGCGAAAGCCAACCTACAAAAAGAGACATTGAGAGAAAGCAACCACACCAGAAACCCAATATCACCACATTCAGAAGCAATTGCAAAATACGCCAAAATTTTCCTTTTCTGAAAAATGCGACAAAGAGTCCTATTAATAAGGACATCATGCCCATCACATTTTTCATGGTAAACGGAGACGTTTGAGCTTCCTCCGTTAGGTCCAATTTCGCCACCTTGGATGCCGTGGTACGGACCGTTTTCAGAACGGCTGTAGAACTATACGTTGCGCCACTAACAGCATCAACCTGCGCTGTGGCTGTTTCATCCAAAGTCATACCTCGCCACTTGTCAAAAAAATGCTGATCATAAAGCGTACCAAAGAATTCGCTAGATTCACTGTTCGTACCAGCAACAACTTGTTCTATTCTTCCATCTTTTTCAACAATATAAACTGGCGTCGGACCGCTATAACCTATAATATCCTTTCCGTAAGGAATTGAACCATAAATTACCCGACCATCTTTTACTTTCCAAATATAAGGAGAAATTTCCATCACCTCACCTTGACGTAAATTCAACTTTTTCAACACCTTTGCTTCTATTGTTGTCTCCGTCTTCTGTGCACCTTGCGTATCTCCGGATTTCAGTTCGAATCCCAACACAGCCTTATCACGACGAACCGCTATAGCCATTAACAAAACAACAACTAACAGCAAACTCAATATATGATTCAACACCTTCATCAAAAGGAACTTACAATGATCTTTTCTTACTTTGCTAAAGCAGCGGCAGTAGCATGCACCGTTTTAATAATCGCATTGGAACTGTATGTGGCTCCGGTAATGCCATCTGGAGTGAAGTTTTTCGCTTCTTTCAGTGTCTTACCATTCCACGCTTTCAACAATACTTTCGCTTTATTGAAATATTCTGCAGATTCTTGATTTCCGGCTGCAGCCATAGCCACAATTTTTTTATGCTTGTCCACTGCTATAAATAAAGGTGTCGGGCCCATAAAACCACGGATCTTTTTTCCATATAAATAGGTGCTGTAAACAGTCGTACCGTTTTTCAAAAGCCATGTAGAAGCATCCTTCTTCGTAAAGCTCTCTTCTCCGTATCCCAGCTGTTTCATAACACTCTTATTCAAACTTGGCACACTCATAGCTCGTTTTTGAGCATTCATTCCTATGGAAAAAACCAGAAAAAGGAATATTATAACAGTTCTATTTGTCGTTCCCCTCATATCCATTCCCAATATAAAATTCAAAAAAAGTCTATTTTCTTATTTTCTGCAAAGTTAAAGAAAAACCAACAGGCACACATACTAATGCTCCTTCAAAAGATATAAAGAATTAAAAAACAGAGACTATCAACAATCTGTCACTACTATAGTTGACTTTGAAAAAAACAAACAAAAAAATGGATATGTTTTTCATCGTTTCTGCATGATTTAACATATAATCAAGCTTTCATATCTTACAAATAGTTATTTTTGCAATAAAATAGAACATTATGAAGAAAATACACATTCTAGTAGCGGCGATAGCATTATTAGGTTTTGCATCTTGCGACAACGGAAATGGCCTTACAAATGACGTTCTCGGAATTTATCCTCTTTCAACGGGACCTTCTGTAACGTATGCCGATCAAACAGTAGATTCTTTTACAATCGTATCTACAAAATCATGGAATACTTCTGTAACCGCTAATTGGACCACACTCAACCCACTATACGTTTCCAGGAACCAGGACGCTACAAGTATTAAATATACCACTTGCCCGATCTATTTCGCAATTAACACG
>JAQVXN010000228.1 GCA_028709135.1 Bacteroidaceae bacterium
TAAACCTTCTATCGTTTTAGCTTTTGACAATGATGCCTTTGCTTTTGCTAACAAATCTTGCCCGCCTGACCTCCGACCCATTGTCGTACCTCCTTCTTGGATTTACGACTATTATATCACTATCGAATTAGAAATGGAATAAAATCTGCCGGGACGTTTTCCTTCTGTGGCAATTTCGTCGTTTCCAGTAAAGCGAAACCCTTGGATCATGATCTTGAAGTTTGAGTCCATCAACACAAGGGTGGATTTTTTTCTCTTCATCAGTAGGCACACGACCAAGTAAGGTGGATTCCGGTTAGGGTATATTGCGACGAACCGCTACTGACGTAACAACCAATACAAATTTACATTTGAATTTTCAGTTTATTTTCTGTCATGCCAAATAAACGAACTTCTTTTCTTCCTATATGCTATAATGAAACACCGGTAATGAAAACCAATCCAATTGTTCGTTTACGCAGTAGTTGTCGCATAAAGCCGGTTCTAATAATTTATAACGTCGACTAATCAAAGAAAGGAATATAAATATCATGGCTGATTCAATTTTTTGTTCTTGGAGTGGCGGAAAAGATTGTTGTGCTGCGCTGGATAAGTTTCTGGCGGAAAATCCGGCCGTAAATATTTCATTGCTGACAATGATGGATGAAAAACACCGAACCTACGGTCATTTCTTGAGTGAAAAAATCCTCAGTGCGCAAGCGGCAGCGATGAATCTGGAGATCCATTTCGGTTATTCCAGTTATTTTGATTACGAGGAAAAATGGATGTCCGAGTTATCAAAGTTGAAAAGAAAGGGTTTTACGGCCGGCATATTTGGCGATATAAGTTTAGAGGAACATTATGTATGGATCGGTCGAATTATGAAAATAATGGGCATGCAAATGCTGATGCCCTTATGGAAAGAAGATAAAAATAAAATAATACTTGATTTTATAAATCGGAAATATTCATCAAAAATTATTTCCATAAACAAAACTTTAATGGACGAAAAATATCTGGGACATGAAATAAACGTAGAAACTATTAACGAATTGAAAAAAGACGGAATTGATCCCTGCGGAGAAGGAGGCGAGTTTCACACAATTGTTTATGATGGCCCACTGTTTAAGACGCCTTTAAAACTCAATTATGGCGCAGTTACTGAAGAGAGCAACCATATTTTTTACGAACTACAAGGTTTGTAATCTGATAAATAAAGCAATCTTTATCTTCTCTAAAAAAAGGGCAGCACATTCGTAATGTACTGCCCTTAACTTATTCAAAATCGCTCTTTTTACTTCCCGGCAACACTTATTCGGTTAAGTGCTCGTATTAACGCAAGATTAATTTTATCAAACTCTAAATCTTCCTTAGCGATTTGAGCCAAATTAGCTTCCGCTCTTTCTTTTGCTCTTTGAGCTCTATCTATATCAATTGTATCAGACCGTTCAGCGGTCTCAATCAATAACGTTACCTTATCAGCCGTTACTTCTGCGTAACCAGTATTTACGGCGTAATATGATTTCTTCCCTTCCCTTGTAAAACTTAATTCTCCAATATCTACTGAAGTTAAAATAGCTTCGTGACCGCGCAGAACACCAAATTCACCTTCGGAACCGGGTATGGTCACTTCCTCCACTTCTCCGGTAAACGCCATCTTTTCCGGCGTTACTATTTCCAGAATTAATTCGTCCGACATCTACTTCCTCACTTATTCGGCAAGTTTCTTGGCTCTTTCTACTGCTTCTTCAATACCGCCTACCATATAGAATGCCTGTTCCGGCAAATCATCATGTTTGCCTTCCAATATTTCTTTGAATCCTCTTACCGTATCGGCTACTGATACAAATTTTCCTTCTGTGCCTGTAAATTGCGCAGCAACAAAAAAAGGCTGGGAGAGGAAACGTTGAACTTTTCTGGCACGTCCAACTGTCAGTTTATCTTCTTCGGAAAGCTCATCCATACCTAGAATGGCAATAATATCCTGTAAATCCTTATATTTCTGCAAAGTTACCTGCACTTGACGTGCAACCTGATAATGTTCTAACCCCAAAACGTTCGGATCCAAAATACGTGATGTTGAATCAAGAGGATCAACGGCAGGGTATATACCTAATTCTGAAAGCGGCCGCGACAAAACGACTGTTCCGTCTAAGTGAGCAAAAGTTGTAGCTGGTGCCGGGTCTGTCAAGTCGTCAGCAGGTACATACACGCATTGTACTGCGGTAATCGAACCCTTCGTTGTAGACGTAATGCGCTCTTGAAGTTCTCCCAAGTCTGTTGCCAGCGTCGGCTGGTATCCAACAGCGGATGGCATTCTTCCCAAAAGGGCGGAAACTTCAGCACCGGCCTGCGTAAAGCGGAAAATGTTATCGACAAACAAAAGCACATCCTGACCTTCTACATCCCGGAAATACTCGGCCGCCGCCAGTCCTGTCAATGCGACTCTTGCACGTGCTCCCGGAGGCTCAGTCATCTGCCCATAAATCAACGCCGCCTGTTTGATAACTCCAGACTCAAGCATTTCTCTATAAAGATCGTTCCCTTCTCTTGTTCTCTCACCCACACCTGCAAATACCGAAATACCACCATGATGCATGGCGATATTATGAATCATCTCCATCATGACGACGGTTTTACCACAACCAGCGCCGCCGAACAATCCCATCTTGCCGCCACGGGGGAAAGGCACCAACAGATCGATAACCTTTACACCCGTCTCCAGAACGTGAACAGATGTATCTTGTTCCAGAAATTCCGGTGACTCTCTGTGGATAGGAGCCATATTCGCCGCATTGATCGGTCCTAGACCATCAACTGGTCGGCCAACTACGTTTAATATTCTTCCTAGGCATTCTTTACCGACCGGCACCATGATGGGAGCACCGGTATCTTTCGCAACCATACCCCGAACGAGCCCGTCAGTAATATCCATTGCTATGCAGCGGACAACATTGTCTCCCAAATGCAACGCAACTTCAATGATCAAGTTATCCTCTCGATCATCAATAGCAGGGTTAGTTACATAGATTGCATTTAATATACTGGGCAGCTTCCCCTCATCAAAGGCCACGTCAACAACCGGTCCTATAACTTGTACGATCTTTCCTGTATTCATAACTATCTCCTCACCAATAGTGTCGTATTAGCCAGTTCATATTTCCAGCAGCATGCTGCAAATATATTAACCTTTAGCTAAGGCCTCTGTACCGCCGACGATATCCATCAATTCCGCTGTAATTGCGGCTTGTCTGGCCTTGTTCATCTTCAACGTTAGAGAACTAATCAAATCCTCACAATTTTTTGTTGCATTATCCATCGCCACCATGCGCGCTCCATTTTCACCCGCTGATGTTTCTAAAAGTGCGCGAAACACTAGAACATGAACATACATAGGCAGAATTTTACTCAACAATGCTTCCGCCGACGGTTCATAATCATACTCCAGACTACTTTCTGAATCAGCTTCAACATTTTCTCCAATTGAAGGCAAAGGAAATAACCTGACTATTGTCGGACGCTGCACTGAAACATTAACAAATTGATTATAAATCAAATAAAGCTCATCATATTCTTCATTGGTGAATGGTGTTATTACATCATCGGAGATGGAAGCTGACAAGGTCATATCAAACTTTCCAAATACGTTAACTTGCTGATTTATTACATTCGCTCTTTTCCTGAAGTAATCTCTTCCTTTACGACCCACGGTGAATAGCGAGACATCTTTTCCTTCATTTCCCTTATCCCGCATAAACCTCTCGGTTGCTTTTATCAAATTGCTGTTAAACCCTGCACAAAGCCCTCTGTCTGCCGTCATACATATTACCCAGATCTTTTTAGGATCACGTACAGCTAACAGAGGATGTGACGTCGCATCAACGCGTAAGGCCAAACTGTTGAGCACATCCATAAATTTACCAGCGTATGGACGAAAATTCTCCATTCTCATTTGCGCTGACTTAAACTTCGATGCCGCCACCATGTTCATAGCACGCGTAATTTGCTTAGTTTTTTGAACAGCACCAACTTTTCTTCTTATGTCTTTCAGCGAGGCCACTACTGTTTCTCCTCAACTAATATTTTTTGACTTATTCAGCAATAAAGACAGAATCAAATTCCGTCAACATATCCTTCATTTTCTTTTCCAGTTCTGGCGAAATAATCTTCTTCTCTTCAATTTCTTTCATTATATCAGAATATTTGGATTCCA
>JAQVXN010000229.1 GCA_028709135.1 Bacteroidaceae bacterium
GCGTCCTTATTGAAAGTTGAATATGATGCTGAAAGTGAAAATAGAATTTCAAATTATTCCCTGATGTATGATGTAAGAATTCAAAATCCAGGTTATTTCAATAGTTTATTACAAACAAATTTGGATAACAATGACGATGGAGATTTCTTTATCAATCAATATCAGGCTATAGGATTAACAGCGCATTGGATGTGGGGCGGTCAAATTATTCCGGAACATTGGCATCGTATAGTTTTAACGGTAAAAGACAATGTGCCGAATGCCTATATCGATGGAGTCTTGGTTTGTCCCGGTTCTGACGCAGATGCCAGATGGTCTTTGGCAAACAATGCTTTCTACCTTTTCTGCGATAATAGTGGAGAAAGAAAGGATATCAATGTGGCTGAAATGCGTTATTGGAAGCAGCCTCTGACAAATGAACAAGTTTCAACACTAGGTGGTGTTGACTATCCTTATATTTATGTGGATGAGTCTCAAGTTACTCTGAAAGACAACGAGAATCAGTTTAGTCTACATGTAAAAAGTTCCGTTGTTCCGAAATTCGAAATGCCGGATTGGATAAAATCAGTAACCGTAACGCCGTCGACAGGAGAACAGACCTATACTTTTAAGGCAGATGACATGACAGATGCCGGTTCTCGTCAGGGAACCATCACAATTTCTGCCGCAGACGGAAGTGAGGTAACTCCATGCGTTATTATGGTGGACCAGAGTTATGACGGAGGAAGTATTCCGGCCTGCACAGGGAAATGGACCTTTGAAGATGCTGGCAATATATTTACCTCTACAGAAGGCAATGCTACGTTAACTCCTTATTTGGTTGCAGACGACGGTACGTTGACATTGGTAGACGATCCGAAGAGTGCAAATGTCGTCCCGATAGCCGGACCAACAGACGCAAATAAGGCGATTACCCTGGAACGCGGTACTTGCTTTAAATTAGGAGTGGATGAGGCAAGTCCGTTAAGTAATTATACCATTCAATATGATGTCCGGATGAGTTCATTCTCAAAATACCACAGTCTGCTGCAAACGACGTTGGCCAATAACGATGATGCGGATATATTTATCAACAGAAATGCACAAGTAGGTCGTGGTGTAGGTGGTTTCGGATATTTCGGGCAATTGGATACGGATACGTGGTATCGTATCACGTTAGTAGTAACAAATGGATATGCAAGTATTTATCTGGACGGAGATCTGCTTAAGACAGCAACGGATTTGGCGGGAAATATATGGATAATGGACAAGACCGGAGCTATGTTGTTCTGTGATAATGATGGAGAGATAGATACAATAGATATTGCAGAATTGGATTTCTGGAATAGTGCACTGACAAGTAAAGAAATTGAGAAAATTGGAAAGATTGCACTGAAGTAATCTTTTGCTGTGAAAACAATCGTTCATATTATTAGATGTTTTTCCTCAGGTCTGGTTCCATTTAGGGGGCCAGACCTTTTGTTTGGATAGGTTGTAGGATTGTTGCTTATTAATATTAAGGAGAAATGTAAGGGAACGATTGACTGCATATATTTTTTGCCATGTTCATGAATTTAAGTCTAAAAGCATGTTCCTGTTGTTTCTTGAAAAAATAGAACCGTGATGTTTACTATTTGAGAAAATAGTTTTATATTTGTCTGGGAGTTTAAATGATTAAAGAACAGTATTTAAGGAAATAGTTACCTGTATTTCAAACGTCTTTCTTGTTCTTTCGGACATAGGCGGTACATGGTGCCCCGCCATACCATTGGCAAAATAAATATTAATTGATTTTAACTACGCAGTAGCACATTTGTTACCAAATTCCAGTTTTACGACGATTACCTTTGCAACGATAATTTTTAATAAACCCTAAGAAAATGACAGAAGACAAGATGTTTTGTTTCCAATGCCAGGAGACAGCTAAAGGTACCGGATGTACCGTTCGTGGAGTGTGTGGCAAATTGCCGGAAACAGCCAAATGGCAGGACCTGCTGTTGAGTGTGGTGCGAGGTGTAGGAACTATTCAGCACACTTTAAATGATGCGGGATTGAAAACCGATGAAAAAACGGAAGAATTTCTTGTAGATGCATTGTTTTCGACCATCACGAATGCAAATTTCGATGACCAGTCAATTTTGGCAAGAGTTGACAAGGGCATCGCTATTAAGAAGATGCTGCTTCAGATAAGTAGAGATCATCAGGTAGAATTACCGGATTATAAAGAAGTAATCTGGGGCGGTGAAAAAAGTGATTATGATGCTGAAGGCCGTCGTCAAACGGTTTTGAGAAACGAATCAGTGGACCAACGTTCTTTGAAAGAATTGATCACATTGGGTTTGAAAGGCATTGCGGCTTATTATGAACATGCAGCTCGTTTGAACCAGCGTAATACTGAGATTATTGATTTTATGTGTAAGGCATTGGCCGCTATCACGAATCCTGGAGCAGAAATGCCGGCATTACTTGCCATGGTTCTCGAAACAGGAAAACATGGCGTTGATGTGATGGCTTTGCTTGACAAGGCAAATACTTCAACTTATGGCAATCCGGAAATAACAAAAGTTAATATCGGAGTAGGCAAGAGACCTGGCATTTTGATCAGCGGGCATGATCTTCATGATATGGAGGAACTGCTGAAGCAAACCGAAGGTACCGGTGTGGACGTATATACTCATAGTGAGATGCTTCCTGCACATTATTATCCGCAGCTTAAAAAGTATAAGCACCTGGTAGGAAATTATGGGAATGCCTGGTGGAAACAGAAAGAGGAATTTTCGAGTTTTAACGGTCCGATTGTTTTTACAACGAACTGTATTGTTCCTCCTCTGCCAAATGCCAACTATAAAGATCGCGTATTTACAGCGAATTCCACGGGCTTCCCTGGCTGGAAACGTATTCCCGAAGATGCAAATGGTCATAAGGATTTCTCTGAAGTTATCGCGATCGCAAAGACTTGCGATCCACCCACAGAAATAGAAAGCGGGCAGATCGTTGGTGGTTTTGCGCATGCTCAGGTATTTGCTCTTGCAGATAAAATCGTTGATGCTGTGAAAAGCGGTGCCATCCGCAAATTTGTTGTAATGGGAGGTTGCGATGGTCGCATGAAGAGTCGCGATTATTATACGGAGTTTGCCAAGACGCTACCCAAAGATGTCGTTATCCTAACAAGCGGCTGTGCAAAATATAGGTACAACAAACTGGAGCTGGGAGAAATCAACGGCATCCCGCGTGTACTTGATGCCGGACAATGCAATGATTCTTATTCCTGGGCTGTTGTCGCCTTGAAATTGAAAGAAATATTCGGAGCCAAAGATGTTAACGAGTTACCCATTTTCTTCAATATTGCATGGTACGAGCAGAAGGCGGTTATTGTATTGCTGGCACTTTTGAGTTTGGGCGTGAAGAATATTCATATAGGTCCTACATTGCCAGGATTTGTATCGGAAGCCGTACTTCAAGTGCTTGTTGAAAATTTTGGTTTAGCTCCTATTTCTACTGTAGATGAAGATATACGGAAATATGTAGGCTGAAAAATTACTTTCACGTCAGTAAGATAATGTGAAATGTTTTTGATCCGAGGGCCTCTGTAAAACAAATTTTCGCTGATGGTGAATTTTATGTTTTACAGAGGTCTCAAATGTATATATATTTAATGCCAAACAGGACTTTTTGTAGTTACTTTACTGGTGCTAAAATATAATGGAGGAGTAAAACGGTTTATGGTTTCATCTTGTTTGAATTCAATATTGTAATTTGGCGTCTTTCAATTCGAATGGCGCCGTTTGTCTCAAATTCAGATAAACAGCGCAAAAGCGAGAATTTCTGGATACCAAACATATCGGCAATTTCTTGACGAGTCTTGTCAAGTGTAATTGTACGGCTTTGCTGGTGTTCCGCAGCTTTGATAAGATAATAGGCCACTTTCTCTCGCACGGTGAACAAGGAGAGAATGCGTAGTTTTTGAGATAGAAATACATCGATCGTCGAAAGTTGTTGAATGAAATTCATACGAATCTTTTCATTTGTATCAAGAAGTCGTTTAAGCTCTGGTGGCATCATACGAAAAATGCGGGTAGGTTGGCTTGTTTCCACTGTTACCGGCATGGCGTTCTCTTTAGCGAAAATAAAGGCCGGAGCTACCAAGGTACCTTTGCGCAAGCGGTCTATCTGGACGAGTTTTCCGGACAAA
>JAQVXN010000230.1 GCA_028709135.1 Bacteroidaceae bacterium
ATAGAGAAGAAGTCAGAAGCATTACCTTTTTTTATCTTTTCCCATTTTTCGATATTTCGTTTGATTTCACCCTTTGAAACAAGACAAAATACATGATTAGCGACACCGAAAGTAACCATAATTTTCTGATGAAGAAAATACACTTTCCCTACCGAACATATTAAATAATTGTTCACACTAAACTGACTACTAACAAGCGTTTTCGTTATCTGATTCACAATCATCTCATCATCGATGCCAGATAATACACTTTTTTCTGCGGTAGAATCGAACATTTCTTTCACTGCCAAATTAATATGATCTTCCAGAACCTCTTGATGTTTATCTTCTCCGGGACAAGTAACAATCAAAAAAAACACGAAGATCACCATAACGGCTAAAATAATTTTTCCTATGGAAGACTTTGCTCCTCCTCGTTTAGGCAATGGCGTCTTTTTTTCGTCTTTTTCATAAACTACATCGGCAGGTGCGCCACAATAAGGACACATGGAACTTCCTTCCGGCAGCATCCTGCCACATTCCTTACATTTAATAATAGGCGCACCACAATGTGGACACGTTGTAGCTGTATCCGATATTGTTCCACCACATTCCGTACATTTTATAAGTGCCATTTTATTGGGATGTTTAAGGTATAAAATACAAAAAGAATTATTCTAACTATTGCTTTTCAGATTTGAATCAAACACTTTTCTCTTGATAGTAGCAACTTCTTTATATTCCAAAGATTTGAGAATTTTCACGAGCCTCAACAATAGCCTTAAAAATGAAGTAATCTGTTGGTGTCGTAATCTTAATGTTCTCCATCGGCCCTACTACCGTGCCGATCCGAGCACCATAATGTTTCATCAACGTCAAAGAATCAATATAATTATGATATCCTTCCTGACGTGCATGCTGATGAGCTTGCAAAATATCACCTAGCATAAATGTCTGCGGCGCACGAGCTATCAGACAATCCTGACGTGAAGGAATATTAATATTACCATCTGCTTCCCTCACTACAAATGTTTCTGTCGCCGGCACACACGTAATGCAGGAACCACAGCGACGAGCTTCATGAATATTATCCGAAATGGTTTGCGCATTGATGAGAGGGCGTACACCGTCATGAATTAAAACGACGGTGGAATCAACATTTTTACAATCTTCAGCTGCCGCTTGTAACCCGTTAAAAATACTATCCTGACCTGTTTCTCCTCCGACAACAACCGCACGAACTTTATGCAATGCATATTTATCGACTAACCGCTCCATATATGAAATCCAACCCTCGATACAGGCCACATAAACAGCATCTATCTGCGGATGGCGATCAAAAAGTTCCAATGTATAAACAATAATGGGCTTCTCATGAAGTTCCAAAAATTGTTTGGGACGTGCACCCGCATTCATGCGGCGCCCGGAACCTCCGGCAAATATCACAGCTACGTTTTTCTCTTCACACATCATCCAATTCCGGTTATTCCATTAGTTATTTCAATATCATTTGATCTCATTCGCCCACATTCGTAACATTCCTCGACGGAAATAAGGTGGATGGTTCCCATCATATAGGCCGAAAAGCATCAAACCTTCACTCGTCTCGTGACGATACCCATGCTGTGTTGCATATTCTTTCAAACGTTCATATTCATTACTTAAATGATATGCACACGCAGCAATTTTCATTGGTTTTCCTTCGTCTAACAAGCCTTTCATGCCATTCAACACATTGAGTTCACCTCCCTCAACATCCAATTTCACAAAAGTTGGCATCACACCTTCTTTTTCAAAAAAACTATCTAAACGTATATTTTCTGCATCATCCTTATCAGAAACAAATTTAGACACGATCGTCACCTTATCACTCCAGGATGCAAAGGTCTTATGCAAAATATTAACCCAAGCCGGATCACTTTCGAAAAGATATACTTTCTTTACACGGTCCACATACTGAAGTGAAAGTATTCCCTCTGCGCTACCTACATCAGCCAAAACATCCTCAGGGCCTAAATTAAATTCCTCCGTCAAATAGCGGTGAGGTGAGTGCTCATCTTGTTCCATTAACAAATCGTTTATGCACATCCTCACCTTGTCAGGGTCTCCGGGTAGAAAAAACAAACGCTTTCCAGCCGTCATCTCCCAGTAAGGCGTCTCATCATCGTCAAAACCAAGAAAAATCTTTCTGTACTCATATTTATCCCTAAACTTGCCAGGAAAAAACACTGCATCTGTACGCTTTTTCAAATATTCTAGCGAAGCCAAAATTTCTGGATTCTCTGTCGGATTTTCACGATAATACCGCAAAATCTCGTTTCTCAGCTTCCTTCGGCGCTGCCATAATTGCGCACCTTGTTTATCATAAGGACGTACTTGTTTCAACAAGCAGATGTACAGCCTGTCAAACAAATCAGAAAGACCATTCATATTTGTGTTTATCTACTATAATTTTATTGGTTACAAAATTAGTAAAATAAATGATATGACTCGTTTACATAACTAATTAGTTCATCAAATGCACACTAAAAGTTATCTATACAATCATGCATTAACTCAATGAAGGAGACTTCTTCTATCAATAAAATATATGCTCAACATAAACTTTTCATACAAACAAATCGTCCACTCAGATCATATTAAGAAATACTACAAACGTAATCAGGCAGACAAGAGCCGTTGCAGAATTGATGACGCAGTGCGTCACAAAAAAAACGCACTGCGTCACAAAAGAAACACGGCGCGTCACAAAAGAAACGCACTGCGTCACATACCTTATACCATAAGTAGAAAAAAACAGGTAGTAAAAATGGAACGACAAAACTGGATGTTTTTATCTTTAGGATTCTTCTATTCTCCCGTATGATTATAATCAAAATTCTGTTCTAAAGCATCTTATGTTCTATTTAAATGATTATCTTTGTGACGAACAAATAAAATGAACCGTGATATGAAAAATTTTCGAGTCGAATCAATCATTATCGCCGCAGGATTATTGCTGGCAGGTCTTTTCATCTACATGGGTTTCTGCACCTTCGCCGATCGAGACCGGAGTGTACAAGTGAAAGGTTTTTCGGAACGCATTGTTGAAGCCGATAAAGTGACATGGCCCATTCGCTACAAAAACATTGGAGATAATATCTCCAGTCTTTACGAAGAAGAAAACAACGCAAAAACAAAAATTATTGCCTTCCTGACACGTTACGGCGTTCCACAAAAGGACATTACCGTGAGCGCTCCTAATGTGACAGACTATTTTACACAGGATTATAAACCTGAAAATATTCATTCCCGTTTTTCGATCGATATCACTATCACCGTTTCAACCTCTAAAGTAAAATTGGTCCGAGAACTGTCATATCGTATGAATGAATTATTGAAAATGGGGGTTACTATCAACAACAATAATGCCTACGATAACACGATCGCCTACTCTTTCAACGGATTGGATAAAATTAAGCCCGCAATGATTGAGGCATCTACAAAAAATGCACGCGAAGCGGCTGAAAAATTTGCAAAAGATTCCGGCAGCAAATTGGGAAAAATCAAGAGTGCCACACAAGGTTACTTCTCTATTGATAACCGAGACCAATTTACACCTTGGAAAAAAGTAGTCAGAGTTGTTACCAGTGTAGACTACTACTTAAAAAATTAGATTGCATCAAGGCTTACCCTGACTTAATGTCCATTTTCTTATCATCTCTCTCCAAGAAAGGATAAGAGAATGGGCATTGCAGATGATTGACTTTCGTAAACACCAATATCATTATCGCCAGTATCTACCTTCTTCGACATCATTAGCTATTATAAAGCATTAAAAGTAATACATCTGAAAAAATCAAATCTACTCTTAGAACTTGTTTTGAATTTTTATCGAAAGCCTTTTGTGGCTATTTTTGAGGGAATTGATCGAGTTTGTTTCGAAGGTTTAGCGGACTAATTATAGAGAAACGAGCTCCTGAAATTCGGCAAAAAGAGACCAAAAGAATTCAAAACAGCTTCTAAGCCTTTTACTAAATATTTAAGATGTCATAGATACAACGGCATTGAAAGCAAAACTGTAAGCAATGGTTTTCTAATTCTTTTTATAAAGAACGGGATTAGTATCCTTATCGTTGTACATCTTCATTTGTTTATACACTTTCATGTATTTGCGGCCAGCAGCGATATCATCCAAAAGTGTGTCTATAGCTTGTGAAAGATCTTTTT
>JAQVXN010000231.1 GCA_028709135.1 Bacteroidaceae bacterium
GCCGTTCGTCCATGCTGTTCTCGAAGTTTCTTGGCACACAACGCTGCAAAATCTGCAACCATTGCACTAAGAGATTCAAAATCCGTAATTTCTTCTCTGAAACTACGCGAAGTAGTGATGCTCTTCTTTGCCACAGATGGCTCAAAATCAATGCACCGAATACCTTGCAGTTCCAACCAAGTACTCACGCCGGTAACCCCAAACTCTCGTTGAACTCGAGAACGATTCCACTTCGTAAAATCATATGCCGTATGTACGCCATAATAATTCATTTGCTTAATCATACGGCGCCCTATACCCCACACATCGTTAATAGGGAATAAACGCAAGGCCTTTTCGCACCTTTCCGGAGTATCTATTACGCAGCAACCATGATATCCTTTATATTTCTTAGCAAACTTACTAGCCATTTTGGCTAATGTTTTATTCTCTGCAAGCCCCACACTTACAGGTATTCCTGTCCATTTTTCAACTCTGGCAGACAGTTGCAACCCAAGTTGATAAATATTTTCCACTCCACTCACATCAATAAAAGTCTCATCGATGGAATACACCTCTATGCGAGGCACCATGCCTCTTATCACACTCATGACGCGTTTTGACATATCGTCATAAAGCGTATAATTAGAAGAAAAAACATGCAGTTTCCCTTCATCTACAAATTTCTTTACCTGATAGAATGGAACCCCCATCTTAATACCCATGGCCTTAGCTTCGTTGCTGCGTGCAATCACGCAACCATCATTGTTAGAAAGCACCACCTCCGGTTTTGTTCGCAATTCGGGATGAAAAACACGCTCACAACTCGCAAAAAAATTATTACAATCAACGAGCCCTATCATTTCCGCTTAGAAACCTTTCGAATAATATATGTTACAACGCCCCATACCTTAAAATATTCGTCTGGCATCACCTTTATTGGCTGATAAGCAGGATTTGCCGGACATAGCACAATATAGTCCTCGTGACGCTCCATAAACTTCAATGTGAATTCATCATTCACACAACAAATTACCATATCTCCATCCTGCGCTTCCAAAGATTTATCAACGACCAAAATATCTCCTTCGTGCACATCCGCATCTTTTAAAGAATCACCTATAGCACGAGCATAAAAAGTACTTTCCGAATGATGAATCAAATCCCGATTCAAATCAATGGATTCATTCATAAAGTCTTGAGCTGGCGATGGGAAGCCAGCTCTTACTCCTCCTTCTGCGTAAGGTAATTCCAATGAATAGTCCACATTAGCCGCAAATATTCTAAATTCTCCCATAAAATCCTTCTTAATTTTATCTGATAGTCCGTCTTTTCCTCTCAAATATACCTGTATTCCCTAGTAAATATATATTACTTGTAGACAATCTACCAAAATTGAATCTATTACAAATATCTTGGTTTATTTCCGTTCTACCAAATATTTCATTTAAATTTTGCAAGAGTAATGAGAAAAACATGATCAACATCCCGTAAAACTTGAAAATGGTAGTTTAGCGCATTTGCATAACTTATTTTATGGGGTATTCTCCGTTAAATGGAAATTCCACAGTGTCTATATTGTTGATTATCTAGTTACTTATTCGGTTGTTTGGCAAAAACGTCTTCAAATGAAATCAAAAAAAGTCTTTCTTTTCTAAGAAAAAAGGTTACAAAAAGAAACACAGTCTTTTTCTGCCATAATATCACATATTGGCATGTACAGACTGCTGCTGTTGAATTCTATGTATCACTCATGATAAAAACTTTTATCGGAACGACAGATTCTACTGGATTCCACATGAATCTGACACCGCGAATTTTAAATGCTTCAATTACATTCTCTGTTTTTGAAAATAGCATTTTATAGGTCAGAACTTTAACCGGACAGAAATAGCTTACTTCGTAGGGGCTTTGATACACTTAATACTTTTCTTTATTTGGCTGAAATTCTATCAGGATATTGTCTACTAAATGAAAAGTTACCTCTTATTCTATGTGACGCGGTGCGTTTCTTTTGTGACGCGACGCGTTTTTTTCATGACGCACTGCGTTTCTTTTGTGACGCACTGCGTCATCAACTTTGATTGAGCATGTAAAAATTTTTAGGACACGATTAATTCGATTCTTTGAAAGCAACGAGCTTATTTTACGTCCTGCATTTTCACGGAGAGAAAACGAAGATAAACAACAGATTCAGAGCTAAGTTGAACTTTTCTTCCTCTAAACTTCAATTTTTTAAACATTTCAGTTGATTTTACTCCTGCCTGTTGGCTTTAGGGTTAACTCTAGGTCTTCAAAAAGTCTCTTTTTTAGTGAGATACGACTTCGATAAAAATATATTTGTTGTATTTTGACAAATAGACTATTCGTTTTTACGAATACAAACATTCTAAAAACACAAACAAAAATCGGTTCCTATTAGTTGTAATAGAAAATTTTCACCCTAAAAAATAAAAAAAAGAAACTATATATATGCCTGTAGGCTGTACGCAAAGAACTTGTAAAAATCTCCTTAACTTTCTCAAATTGACTTATAAAATTGCAAAGCTGAGGAGATTATTAAAATATTAAGACTGTCTTTGTGTAATTATTATTAAATACTCTCTTCATCTCCATCAAAAAAGGAACGCTGCACCTCAGCTTCCATATGAAGAGAATAACCCATCATGGAATTATGACCTGGATCTAAAATATTGGTATAAGGACGATTAAAAAAGTCACCTTCGTAATTTTCTGCGTCACAAAGCCCATACCAAGGTTCCAAGCAGACAAAAGGAGCTTTTACACCGTATGGAGACCATAAAAGAAGAACAGGAGAATTAAAATCCATCGCAACATAAGGTCTCTTTTTGGTATCTAAAAAATCAATGTGTTTCACCTGATTTTTATCAATAATAATTGCATCATTTTTAAAACATTCATCCGTAATAGGCAATAAACCATTTCTTAGCGGAAGGTCATAACGTCTCTTGCTTAGACATCCCGTATCGCAGACAGATGCACTTTCAATGGGCGAAGGACGACGAAATTTTATATATCCTTTCACTTTTTCATCAGGATCAAAATGTGGATAATTAATACCTGGATGACCACCGATTTGAAATGGCATCTCTTCAATACCTGTATTTAGAATTTTCCAAACTACACTTATATAATTCGCACGCAATTTATAAATGACATCGAGACGAAATGGAAAGGGATAAATGCGATGCATTCTAGGAGTACTTTCCAACCTATATACTAATGTATTCTTGGTCTCTTCTATTTTCTCAAACATCGCATCACTCAAGAAACCATGTTTGGGAATTTTATAAACGGAACCATTTATTTTAGTTTCGCCATTTCGCAATTTTCCAACAATAGGAAAAAGAAGCGGACTATGGCGCTCCCAATACACGGGGTCACCCTTCCATAAATATTCATGATGCGTGTGTACACCGACAATGCGATGAATTTCTGCCCCCCTTTCAGAAACTTCTATTTGTAACCATTTATTTGAAAGTATATCCATAATTTACGGCCTTATTAGTTTTGCCCATACAAATATACAGAAAAAATTAATTATCATGGTCATAAAAGCTAAAGAAAGTGCATTTTTTGAGTAAAATAACCACATTTTAGATAAAATGCCCCACCTGTACCCCCCATGTAAAGGGTTTTAGCATCAAAAAAACTAAAAAAGTTTTTTCAACAAGATTATTCTTTAATATATCGGACTTACTGTCCACTTTTTAGAGCCGATAATAAAAAAAACAAGAAAATAAAAGAGTGAAATATAAAAATTCGAAATAAAGGACGCCAAAAAACGTTTCGACTATGACCGATATAAATAATTAAGGAACAAGTGAAGTTAAGAAATGAAAGTATTTTTGTAAATTTGTAGGATAAAAATTGATTCATATGTTTAGTAAAGAAACTTACATCCAACGCCGTCAAGCTCTAAAAGCCCAAATGAGCAGCGGTTTGATTTTGATTTTAGGAAATAACGAAAGCCCTGCTAACGGCCCATTTAACAATTACACTTATCGCCAGGACAGCTGCTTTCTTTACTTTTTCGGTGCCAAGCGCGATGGACTCGCAGGAATCATCGACGTGGACAACGACAGAGAATATCTGATAGGTGACGACATCGACATCGACGATATCATCTGGTACGGTTCTGTAGACAGCATTGCCGACATGGGAGAAGCCGTAGGTGTAGACC
>JAQVXN010000232.1 GCA_028709135.1 Bacteroidaceae bacterium
ATCAAACAGTCGTATTCGTCGACAACCTACACAATCCATGCCACCAGTACCGACATTCAACAACACAGACGAATATTCATTTTTCCTTCAGCAGGGCTGTCTGAGCAACTTGTCTCGCTTGCTAGGTGACAGCATTCCCTTTTGGAACGACATGATGAATCATCCCAATTACGACGATTGGTGGAAGGCTCGCGACTTACGTTATGGCTGCACAAATGTAAAACCTGCAGTACTCGTAGTTGGTGGACTTTTCGATGCTGAAGATTATTATGGAGCGTGCCAGCTTTATCAAGCCATTCGCAGCAAGAGTCCAAAGACTACTCTACAACTCGCTATCGGTCCGTGGCCACACGGAGGCTGGACTTGGAGTGATGGAAATTATCTCGGCCATTTACGTTTCGGAACAAATACGGCAGTACAATACCGTAATGAAATAGAATTTCCTTTTCTACAATATTATTTAAAAGGAATAGGAGCCCCCAGCGACACCACCGCAAAAGCGCGCGTTTTCTTCACAGGAGAAAACAAATGGCGTACATTTCCAGCTTGGCCCCCGCGCGAAGCCAAACCAACTGCATTCTATCTACATGCAGGCCACTCATTATCCACAGAAGCCCCTTCCGAAGAAAGCTCTGCTTCTGACTACGTTTCGGACCCAGCGCACCCCGTTCCTTACTTGAACGAAATGCTAAATGGTCGTCCCGGTGACAACTTGACTGAAGATCAACGCTTTGCAGAGCAGCGTCCCGACGTACTCACATTTAAAGGAGAACCTTTACAACAGGACCTTACAGTTTGCGGAGACGTTAATGTTAATCTGCACGTAGCCATTAGTACAACCGATGCAGATTTTGTAGTTAAAGTCATTGACCAATTTCCAGAACACTTCAGCTACAACGATGAAATCGATGGAAAAGGCAATGGACAATACTACCTCATGAACGGTTATGAAATGATGATACGGGGCGACATTATGCGGGGACGCTATCGCAAGAGTTTTGAGAACCCTGAAGCTTTTACACCCCAACAACCAACAGAAGTAAACTTCACCATGCAAAGTGTAGCACATACGTTTAAAAAAGGGCACCGCATTGTGATTCAGATACAAAGCTCGTGGTTCCCATTAGCAGACCTTAATCCCCAACAATTTGTGAACATCTACAAATGCACACCCAAAGATTTTGTCAAATCAGATATAACAATTCTTCATCAGCAGGATGCAGCATCAAAAGTAACACTCAACGTTCTGAAATAATCAATCACAACAGATTAAAAACCGCAAAAAAAGCGAAAGGCAGAAATAATCACAGCCTTTCGCTTTTTTGTTTCGATATTTTTTATTCTCTGATTAAAAATGTCTGCGCAAATCGTTAACTCTAACTGCCTTGCCTTCCGACTGTGGTAGAGTCCCTTTTTGAACTAGTTTTACATGCGGTGTAATGAGGATTTCATCTTTCAATTGACGTGTGATTTCCTTTGCCAAAGATTTGAGTTTCTCATTTTCATCTGTTAAGAGTTTCGCTAATTCCACTTCTACCGTCATTTCATCATTATCATTGCTCGTAAACAACGTTATAAGATAATTCGAAGCCAACTCATTAAAATTCATCAAGATTTTTTCAATCTGAATGGGGAAAATGTTTACGCCTTTTAAAATCATCATATCGTCACTACGCCCTTTGAAACGGTCCAACCGAATATGGTGACGCCCACAAGGACAATCGCCTGGAAGGATTCTGGTCAGGTCACGAGTTCTATAACGTAAAAGTGGCATAGCCTCCCGATTAATAGTTGTGAGAACCATTTCGCCCATCTCGCCATCGGGCACCGGTTCCAAAGTATCCGGATTAACGATTTCCACAATATAATAATCTTCCCAGATATGCAGTCCATTTTGTTCCGGACATTCAAATGCCACTCCGGGACCACACATCTCAGACATTCCAAATGAATTGTATGCTTTTACGCCCAGCATCTGTTCTATTCGTTTGCGTTGTTCGTCTGAATGCGGTTCTGCACCAATTAACAGGACCCGCAAATCCGTATCACGACGAGGATCAATGCCCATTGTCTGCATCACCTCGTAAAGTCGCGTCACATAACTCGGAATTGCATGTAAGGCCGTCGTATGAAAATCAGTGATAAACTTGATTTGGCGTTTTGTATTGCCCGCACCGGCTGGTACCGTCAACATGCCCAACTTTTCTGCACCATATTGGAAACCCAATCCGCCAGTAAACATACCATAGCCGGAGGAATTTTGGAATACATCGTTACTGCGCAAACCCACCATATAAAGACAACGGGCTACAGCTTCAGCCCATTGATCTATATCACGCCGCGTATGCAGAATAACCGTAGGATTCCCAGTTGTTCCACTTGAAGAATGAAGGCGTATACACTGTTCCAACGGCACAGAAGCCATACCAAAAGGATATGTACTGCGCAAATCTTCCTTTGTAGTAAATGGAATCTTTTTTAAATCTTCCAACGATTGTATATCTGAAGGCTTTAATCCGAATGCGTCAAAACGCTTCTTGTAAAAAGGTGAATTCATACAATGATTCACTGTTTTTTTCAAACGCTCCAGTTGGAGCTGTTTGATTTCCGAACGAGACATTGTCTCCAATTCTTTGTGCAAATACATAGAATGTCTAGGGTTATTGATTTTTTTGTGCTTATTCTTTACATTTTGCTTACAAAAATACAAAAAATGATTCCAGAATGATAACAAATTGACAAATATTCTTATACTAAGGTTTCCTTTCCCATATTAAAAGTACTCTCGTTGCACCAATTATCGCATTACATATCTCACTTTATTTTATTCTTTCCTTTCCAAGAGTTTTTAATACACAATTTGATTTTCACCTTTATAATTAGTATATTTGCAACCACAGCAGATAACTTGTATCACAAAACCTAATTCTTATTCTGATGAAAAAACTTTTTCTTTCATTTCTCTTGTTAATCTCTGGCCTTTCGGAATGCATTGCGTTCCCGGTGCCCAAGTCAATAGATACTCAAAAAAACAACCAAGCTGACATTTGCATTTACGGTGCTACTTCAGCCGGTATCATAGCTGCTTATACCGCATTTAAAGAAGGTAAAAGCGTTATTCTCATCGAGCCGTCCGACCGCATAGGAGGACTCACTGCAGGCGGATTGGGAGAAACCGATATTGGGAAAATCGACATCATACGTGGATTATCTCTCAACTTTTATCAGCGCGTAGGTCAGGCATATGGAAAAGCAGAACCCGTATTTCAGTTTGAGCCCAAAATAGCATTGGCTGTGTTCCAAAACTATTTACATGAAGCGGGCATTAAAGTTTACCAACCTTTTCGTCTTAAAAAAGTAAACAAAAAGCAAAATGAGATCCGTTCCATCACGTTGGAAAACATCCAGAATAAATCCATTTGCTATACTGTCTCTGCTAAAGTATTTCTGGATTGCACTTATGAAGGCGACCTCATGGCAGGAGCTGGGGTAAGTTACACTGTCGGACGCGAGAGCAACAAACAATACGGAGAAACTTACAACGGGGTTCAAATGTTAGATAAGCACCAATTTCCAGATGGTATTGATCCTTATAAAATTAAGGGGAATCCGAAAAGCGGTCTTCTTTATGGAATCTGCAAGGGCGCCATCGGCCACCAAGGAGACGCTGATCACCATGTACAGGCTTATAATTTTCGCATCACATTAACCAACGACCCCAAGAATCGCATTGATATCACAAAACCAGAAAACTATGACTCCTCTCATTACGAACTGCTTCTTCGACAAAAAGAGAAACAGCCGTGGCAATCGTGCCAGGATGTGTTCGGATGGTCTCTGATGCCCAACCATAAAACCGATTTAAACAATAACGGAGGACTCTCTACAGACATGATTGGCGAAAGTTGGAACTACCCGGAAGCCTCCTATGCCAAACGCGATAAGATTTGGAAAAAGCACCTTGACTATACAAAAGGATTCCTTTATTTCATTGGTCACGACAAGCGCATCCCAGAAAACATCCGCCAGCAAATGTTAGAATGGGGCTATCCAAAAGACGAATACACGGCCAATGACCACTTCACGCCAAAACTCTACATTCGCGAAGCCCGTCGAATGATAGGACGCATGGT
>JAQVXN010000233.1 GCA_028709135.1 Bacteroidaceae bacterium
AATTGACGGAATTCTGGCATACGACAACGACGTTCCCAATAAAGTACTTAACGAGCGCCTCCGCTTCGACATTTGTTCCCTTCTTCCGGAACAAATGACCAATGGTTTCCGTCGTCTATACATTAATCAACGTTATCATATTCCAGACGGATACTTTGATAATATGACCTTTACAGCAGAGTCTAAAGTGAATTATCTTCCTGGCTATGCTTGTCAGTGGGGAGATTATCAAGGTGACGAATATAATATTGAAGGGCAATATGACGTAACCGTACGCCTCCCGCCTGTTCCATTCTATGGTACTTACCAACTTCGTTATGGCACTCAGAATGTCGCTGACCGCCGCAGTATGTGCCAATTCTATTATGGCTCAAACAAGAGCAATCTTACGGCCATCGGTCTTCCTCTTGATATGCGTGTATCAGCAACACTTCCATCCATTGGCTATGCTGCAGATGGCCTCGATGCAGACATCAACGATGAAAACGACCGCGTTATGTACATTCACGGTTACATGAAAGCTCCAGAATCTTGTGGGCCTGATAATCCAAGTGGGGTTAATACCAACTTCCGCACAAATGCCAATATGATGCGTCGCATTGTGCTCACCGCCACCATGGATCCAAATAAAGTTTATTACCTTCGTATGAAGTCCGTACTTGAAAGTACTACACGTCAGCTCTTCATCGACTATTTTGAATTAGTGCCAAAGAACGTATACGCCGGCGTATACGCTGAAGATAAATGGTAAAATAATTAAACCTATTTTTATCAGACCACATTTCCATTAAAGAAATGTGGTCTGATTTTTTTCACATCAACTAGTATTTTCATTCCCTATCGTAATGTAAATGCACGCTGACAGGAAACCATCCTTTTTAAAAAGCATTTCCTTTTAATACCTTATAGAAATCTGTATTTGTTAGAGTGTTTCTAACGTTTGCATTCGTAAAAAACAAGTCGCTATTTGTCTAAAGCAAGTCGCTATTTGTCAGAAACATAACAAACATATTTTTATACAGAAACGATATTAAAAAAACAGGCCATGCGTTCTATTTCGTAAACACCAAAACCATCACATGGTTTCCATTGAATAAGAAGCACTTGGGCATTTCTGATATTCAGAAAACAGATTATAGAAAGAAACTATCCCAATTGCAGTCCCACAAAAAATAGACTTATCGAGACTTCATCAACGACGACTAAAAAACTAAGGTAAAAGTCCTTTTAATAAGCCAGATAAACCAAATAACAGCCTTCCGCATAAATAGAGAAAGACTTCTCTGTAGATTCGTTAAGCGTCCCTTGCCAAAACATATCAAAATCGCGTAACGGATATTTTAGATTCTCTCCTTGTAAATGTTCTGCCGCAAATCGGAAAATAGAAATTTGCTGTCCAGCAAAAGAGCGGAAGGTCATATTGTTGCGACAAGGAATGAAAACCCCAAAATCAGTTGGCATCACTACTGTTATGCCACATTCCAGATAATGGACCAAAAGACTAATGTTTCCCAATGTGTGATCGTCTCGTTTTCCCGTAGCCCCCAATATCACCATATTTCGGATTCCTTTGGAAGCTAAATAACGCACCGCTTTGGTCTGATCATTACTCTCCTGATCTGCAAATTTACAGATGATCTGCCCATATTGAAGTTTTACTTGATCTGAAAGTGAATCACAGTCACCTACAATCAAATCCGGTATTAAGCCCAATGATAAAAAATGATCGGCAGCCCCATCACAACATACTGTAAAGCCCACACGATCAAGCCAATGATCTAGAATCTCTCGTCGAGGAAATGCTCCATTTCCTATAACAGCTGCCTCAGGCTGAAAAAGCGCTATGTCAAAAACGGTTGTATCCATCATTCTTTTTGAATTACATCGTTACGCATTAACTTAAGCCATTTACGGTAGCCAAAAAAAGCTATCACACTGTATATGCCATATAAACCAGCGGTAAACGGAATACCCTTATAAATATAAAGTGCACAACTAACAATGTCAACGACCATCCAAACCAACCATTGATCCACGTATTTGCGCGCCAGCATCCATAATGCCACAACACTTAAAGCATTAATGAATCCATCATAAAACGGTACATTGCTATCCGTAAAACGGTATAATATACCTGAAATCAATGTCCACAAAATTAAGAAGGCCACCATGCTCAATTCCAAAAATTTACGTGGAATGTGTGTCACAGGAACCTCGCGATTGTTATTCTTTTGTTTACCAAATCTCCATGACAACCAGCCATAAACGGCAGCTAGTAAATAATAGATCTGCAAGCCAAAATCAGCATAAAGTTTAGCTTCCAAATAAGTAAAAATATAGATAGCCGGCATGATAATGCCAACTATCCATAAATTGATGCTTGCACGATATTCCAGCCAAAGATACCACAAACCTACTATCGTTCCGACAATGTCCAGAATTCGTAAAGAATGTTGTGACCAGAAATCTATTAGCGTTTGCAACATCACCTGAAAAATTAGAAATCCACAGAAAGATGAGCCATGAAATTCACAGGAGCTTGCGCAGAATATACCGAATATGAATCCCAATCAGCATTTTGATAACCCATCATTCCTCCTTTTCCATCACTTTTTGTGAGGGCGTAAGCTGCGCCGAAACTTTCATACTTATCACCAAAAACATTATAAACCGTGCAACCAAGAGTCAATGATTTCACTAATTTCAGATTTCTAAAAGTATAGGATACATCCAGATTAGAAACAAAAAATTTATCCAACATGAGACTCACATTTTTATGATCTTCCAAATAGTAGCGAAGGCCCGTTGTTGTCATATACTGTTCACTCACAAACTGAGACTGAAAACTAGCCGTAAATCCTTTATAAAAACCTTTGAGAACACTGTTTACAGTCATGTCCGGGGAAAATGAAAGCGGAGCAGATTTTACATTATAAAGTTGGTGAGTGTCGTCAAGATAAAATTTCAGATTCTGGGAGCGATTGTGACTCCAAGTAGCATTCCCATCCCACTGCAAAAAAGAGAAAGGTTTCCAGGATGCACTAAACTCTACACCGCGGCGATAGCTGTCCCCGACATTCTGCGCCATCATTTCTCCAATGGCATTCTGCTGTCCTGTCAAAACAAATTGATCCTTATAAAGCATGTAATAAAAATTTACCCCTGCCGAAAATGTTGTTCCGCTAAACTTGTATCCCCATTCGAAGTCATTCAGCATCTCGGCTTTAGGCAAATTAGGCAAATTCTTCACATTATCTTCATAATCATTGCGAGTAGGTTCTTTGTGGGCCATACCGTAAGAGGCATAAACAGTATGATTGGGATTAATCGTCCAATACAAACCAGCTTTTGGATTAAAGAAATTAAAATGAGTACCCATGTTATAACAAACTTGCTGTTGGTTTTTGTCATAGATGTCTGATGGGCCTCGCATCGTGTAATCCACGTAACGATACTGCAAATCGACAAAACCATTCAAACCGCGAACAAATTCATCATTAACCTTTATATAAGTATTAAAATCCTGTTTATGCGCTTTATTGCGATAATACTCGTTGTCCGGATTGAGGGGACCATTGTAACCACGTACCCAAATCACATCACCATAATGCGTTCCATCGTATTTATTCCAGCCTCCGCCCAAAGTAGCTTGTAAATTATTTTTCTTATAGTTTAAAGAAAACACGGTACCATAAAAATCACTTTCTACTAATTTACGCCGAATCAGATCGTTCACGCTATCAGCAGGCGTAGAAGTCAATAAATATTGATACAGCTCTTGCTTCTTTTTATATTGCTCGTAATAACCATAATCGCGTGTATAGTGCAATGCCACATTCAAATTTAATTGAGAGGAAAGCAACTGGTTCCACAATAATTGATAATGCTGCTGATGATAGTTGTCTGTCTGGTCGTCATAGAAAGCTGTCTGTCCATTAGCATCTTTGTATTTGCCACAAGGATTATAGCGACGTCCATACTCTTCCATATCTTCTTTGGTCGCATAATCCCAGGCGTGATACGTTTTTTCGGTCCCGTTAAACGTAATAAATTTCACGACCGTCGTTTCGCCAAAATATCCACCTTGAAAAAAATAA
>JAQVXN010000234.1 GCA_028709135.1 Bacteroidaceae bacterium
ACATTTTAAAGTTCAAAATCTAAAAGGTTTTGGCGTGGCACATATGACCACCGCTCTTGCTGCTGCGGGCGCCATTTTGTACTACCTCGACGATACGAAGCACACACATACAGAGCACATTACAACCATTGAACGCATTGATGAAGACCGCTGCGTGCGCCTTGATAACTTCACCATGCGCAATCTTGAAATTCTTGCACCCATGAATGAAGGTGGATGCAGCCTTCTCCGCGTAATGGACAAAACTATTACCCCTATGGGGGCCCGCATGTTAAGACGCTGGCTATCCTTCCCGCTTTGTAATGTAACCGACATTGAAAAACGCCAGAACTGTGTAGAATACTTTTTCCATGATACAAATTTCAGAGAACTTTTGTTAGAACAACTCCAATCTGTTGGGGATATGGAAAGATTAATTTCCAAAATTGCAGTAGGTCGCATCAACCCACGTGAAATGCAACAACTACGTTTTGATCTTGACGCCGTTTCACCTATCAGTCAAGCCTGCCGCAAAGCAGCACTCCCTGCTCTTCATGAAATAGGAACTCTCATGGATTCCTGCGACGAAGTAAGAGAAAAAATAAAACAAACATTGCGTCCTGATCCACCTTCACTTACCAACAAAGGAGGGTATATTGGTCAAGGTGTTAATGCAGAACTCGA
The DNA here is from genome assembly GCA_028709135.1 of Bacteroidaceae bacterium. Lineage (GTDB taxonomy): Bacteria > Bacteroidota > Bacteroidia > Bacteroidales > Bacteroidaceae > UBA6382. The sequence continues at coordinate 664 of JAQVXN010000234.1, forward strand.
TGAACTCCGCGAAATTTCTCAAAACAGCCGCCAGTATCTCATGCAAATGCAACAGCGCGAAGTGGAGCACACCGGCATTCAAAGTTTAAAAATTGGTTTTAACAATGTTTTCGGTTATTATTTGGAAGTAAGAAATACTTTTAAAGATCAAGTTCCTGCTGAATGGGTGCGCAAACAGACTTTAGTCAATGCGGAACGTTATATCACACAGGAACTCAAGGATTATGAAGAAAAAATACTTGGAGCAGAAGAAAAAATACTAGCTCTCGAAGCCAATCTGTTTCAGGAGCTAGTTACCAGCACAACTAAGTATATCAACCAAATGCAGGTTGACGCTGCTCAGCTTGCCACACTCGATTGTTATCTGTCCATGGCCACTATTGCCGAAGAACGAAAATATATCCGCCCTACCGTAGACGACTCCACTGAAATGGAAATTATTCAAGGACGCCACCCCGTCATTGAAACACAAATGGAAGCCGGAGAAACCTATATTCCCAATGATGTACGTCTTGATACTGAAAAACAGCAGATTATCATTATTACAGGTCCCAACATGGCGGGAAAATCTGCACTTCTTCGTCAAACTGCCCTCATTACCCTTATGGCACAAATTGGGTCTTTTGTTCCAGCAGAAAAGGCACATATTGGTCTTGTAGACAAAATTTTCACTCGTGTGGGAGCAAGTGACAATATTTCTGTTGGAGAATCCACCTTTATGGTTGAAATGACAGAAGCAGCCTCCATCATGAACAGTTTTACAAACCGAAGCCTTGTTCTTTTCGACGAGTTAGGACGCGGCACTTCCACTTATGACGGCATTTCCATCGCCTGGGCTATCGTAGAATATCTTCATGAAAATTCTAAGGGACACCCACGCACACTTTTTGCCACCCACTATCATGAGCTCAATGAAATGGAAAAAACGTTTCCACGCATTCATAATTATAATGTTTCAGTAAAGGAAGTTGGTCACGAGGTCGTTTTTCTCCGCAAACTCGTACCGGGAGGAAGTGCTCACTCTTTCGGCATACATGTAGCACAACTAGCTGGCATGCCTCCTAGCATTGTAAAACGCGCCAATGTGATTCTGAAAGAAATGGAAACAAATAATAGTGGAGATGGCGTTTCCAAACCTACGACTGAAATTAGCCAAAGCCGTGAAGGCATGCAACTCAATTTCTTTCAACTCGACGACCCTGTATTGCGCCAAATTCGCGACCGTATTCTCAATTTAGACATCAACTCACTCACCCCTATCGAAGCCCTTAATATTCTGAATGAAATCAAGGGTATTGTTAAAAGCTAACCATATCTCTGCCCCCAACATACTGCCGCACAAGTTAACGAAAGAACAAAAATAGCAAAATTAATATCTACAAAAGTCTGTCAATTGCATTTTTTCCAAGTTCTCTTCCAACATTTTAAAACTATTATTTGGAATCAAGATACAAATATCGTAAATTTGTAAAAGAAAAATACACATGCCAATAAATATATGCATACTAAATGCACTTGTATAATATTCCTATTTTATGAATCTAACTATATTAAAAAGAATTGTTCTCTTGTTAGCTCTTTCAACTACCACCTTATTTGGTTTTGGAGCTCAAAAGTTATCCGGTAGTATTAAAAAAATAATCATTAACGGCTATATTGGTCAAAAGATTAATGACTGCATTGAACATCGCGTCAAGACCCAAGATGTAGATGAAATAGTAAATCCATTTTTCAAACAAAACGAAGTTAACGGCATGTGGGGCAGTGAATTTTGGGGAAAATGGGCCCAAGGTGCTATTGGAAGTTATCGATATCACTCCGACTCCTCTCTTTATCAAATGATTCGGGGATCTGAACAAAAATTAATGTCTGCACAACTCCCTGATGGCTATATTGGCAATTATGACAAACAACATCAATTAGGAGGATGGGACGTTTGGGGACGTAAATATTGCACGCTGGGTCTGCTCAAATGGTATGATTTATCTGGTGATAAAAATGCACTCAAATCAGCCTGCCGCCTCATAGATTACACGATGACACAAATTGGCCCAGATAAATCACACATTTTTAACTGTGGTTATTATAAGGGCATGGCTTCTTCTTCCATTTTGGAACCTGTGATGTTGCTTTATCGCCGCACAATGAACAAAAAATATTTGGATTTCGCCAAATTCATCGTTTCAGACTGGGAACAAAATGGAGGTCCACAACTTATTGCAAAAGCTAACGTCCCTGTAGGGCGGAGATTTCCTGTTAAGGGGGCCACTCAGTGGTGGACACGCGACAATGGGCAAAAAGCTTATGAAATGATGTCATGCTACGTAGGCCTGTTAGAGCTTTATAAAGTCACTCATAACGAAGATTATCTCAAAACAGTAGAAACAGTCGTTCGTCACATCATGGATGAAGAAATAAACATTTGCGGTTCAGGGGCAGCATTTGAATGCTGGTATGGTGGCAACAAAAGGCAAACTCGCCCAGCCTACAATAGTATGGAAACTTGCGTTACTTTCACATGGATGCAGCTCAACGAGCGTCTACTGCAAATCACAGGGAACCCTCTTTATGCAGACAATATTGAAAACACCGCTTATAATGCTCTTCTAGCTGCCATGAAAGGCGATGCTTCGCAAATCGCCAAATATACCCCATTGGAAGGTTTTCGCCATCAGGGTGGTAATCAGTGCGGACTAAACATTAATTGCTGCAATGCCAATGCACCAAGAGCCTTCGCAATGATTCCCCGTGTAGCGTATATGACAAGGGGAGCAGACAGCATTGAGATCAATCTTTACTCTCCCTCTACAGCCCAAATACAATTAGGTAAAAACATGGTAGAACTACAGATGGCAACAAACTACCCTGTAACGGACAGTATAGAAATTACCATTAATCCACAACATGTAGGCAAGTTCAATTTGTGTTTACGCATCCCAGAGTGGAGTCAGAAAACCAATCTTTTCGTTAACGGACAAAAGGTTCAAAATATTACTTCAGGTTCTTATTGCACGCTTAACAGAACTTGGCAAAAAGGAGACAAAATAACTCTCCAACTAGATTTGCGCACGCGACTTTATGAACTCAATGGTATGCAAGCCCTAAAACGCGGTCCTATCACGCTAGCCAGAGATTCTCGCTTTCAGGACGGTACCGTAGATGAGACGGCGATAATTCAAGCCAATAATGGTTTTGTTGATGCACAACCAGTAGCGCCGCAACAGGGCATGTGGATGGCTTTTACTGTTCCTATCGTAATGGAAACAGATCAGGAAAACTTTGGAACTCCGCGAGCTATTCATTTTTGTGACTTCGCTTCTGCTGGAAATTCTTGGGACCAACAGCAACGCTACCGCGTCTGGCGTACGAAAACCATTGATGCCACAATAGAACCCCAATAGAAAAGTATCTAAAGACGAT
>JAQVXN010000235.1 GCA_028709135.1 Bacteroidaceae bacterium
GCAATATTAGTTTGGCCAAAGACTCCATCCCTGATTCTTTCATAAATACAAAAGTAACATTTGTATTGCCAAAAACTCTATATATTCCCTGATTTTATAATTAAACACACAATTTATCGGGTGAGCCTTGTTTAATTCATCGTTTTGAGGAGCCCATTGATATTGGTGGAAAAGTCTATCGTGTAAAAATCACGATAAGAGAGCCAAAATCTCAAAACAGGAACAATCGAGAATACACCTATGAGGTAACAAACGTTGAAGTGCCCAATGAAGAATCCTCGAGCACTTCAAATGGCGTGGACAAGTCTACTTCTCAAAAGGAAGTATTAAGTTATCCACTTGCAAAGTTACTAAAAGGCGTCAGGAAATCGTATGAGGAGAACAAAAATATTTTTATGGCTTTTATATAACAAATCTACAAGCTATTGAAAATCAATATAGGGTTAAACGCAGTTAGCGAGTTCAGTTTCCATTCATTTTTTCGTAAATAGAAAATCTTTTAACCACAAAATGTAATTCACTAACGGAGGCGATAGTCGACGTACTGTTGTTATTATCTTATTTTGTTTGCCTATTGGCAAAGAGGACTATCCGATAAAAAACTTTGAAGAAAAAATAAAATTAGGGCTGATTCTATTTTTAGAAGTCAGCCCTTTGGGGATGTTTAGCAGTTTCTACACAAAATAAATAGCCATACTTGAGTTCTGGATAAGAAATCAGAAGAAAGAGAATAGATTTGTTTGAACGATTTCATTTTCAGAAAGAGGTTTGGGGCTTATTGTCAGCGAAGCAATATGGAGAAATGGAGGAAACGAGATTCATGATGAAATTGTTTATAGAACGGTGCCTGAGATGTACGATCTGAGCTGTATTTTTGAGGGTATCATTAATACATTTAATGATATGCTCTTTGCGATAAACCGGAATAATTAGTTCCTGTAGAACATCGGATGAAACGCATCAAAGTCTAACATAATTCATCGCAGAATTAAATACGTGCTCAATTAATCCGTGAAATAATAAGAGAATATTCCAAGAAAAATCTTTCTCTCCGAGTTGTCGAGGCTTAAATAGGTGCAGTGGAAGTATTGAGAGAATTAGTAAGTCTTCTGCCGAAGCCATGGGAAGAACACCATGCAGTATTTGCTACTAAAATCCATTTAATAACAAAGTTGTTATGAATAATTCAATAAGATAACAATTATTATTATTAAAAGTTCCATGAATTTGGGAACATTTTGTATCTTTGCACTCGATAATTTGTTATGATAGATATCCAATTTGCAGATAAAGATTTAGAGGCTCTTATCAAAACTGGTAAAAATCTTAAGTATAAGAAATATTCCAGAGATAACAAGTTCATGAAAGGTCTGGCTATGGTATATAGAATTTTAACAACTGTTGAAAATGTAAATGGGTTAAATCATTACAGTATGCTTCATTATGAGAAGCTGAAATATGTCGGAAATAGTTCTGTCAGAATAGTTAACGGAATGGTTGAACGTTTAATATTCAAAGAGTCAGAAAGCGGTTTGGAGATTAAATTACTAAAAATTGATTCAGAACATTATGGCAACAAGAAGTAAACTATCAAGTCCTATATTTAAGGCAGTTCATCCGGGCGAAATTCTGCGCGAAGAACTTAAAGAACGAGGAATAAAACAGAAGGACTTTGCTAATTCCATTGGAATGCAGAAAAGTCATCTGAGTGAAATCCTTACAGGCAATCGTAGCATCACGCCACAGGTTGGAGATAAGCTGGAACAGCAATTGAATATTCCATCTGTTGACTGGCTTAATCTGCAAAATCAGTATGACTATGATGTTCGCTGTTTGAAAGAGCGAAACATTGCAGAACAGGAAGCTATTAACAAGCTTAACGAATATAATAAGATATTTGATGTTCACATTCTCTTAAAAAGATTGCACATCACTGATACGTCTTCACCTGAAAAGCTGAAGATCATAGTTAATAGGTGTAATATAAAACCTGTGGCAGAAATGCAACTCTTGTGTGAAGGAGCATATAAAAAGTCTGAAAAGACGGGTACGGACAATCGTATGCTTATGACGTGGATGTTATTAGCACATGCAGCATCAAAGTCTATCAATGTATCTGGCGTTTATAATCAGACGGATATCCATAAGTTGGTCGGTGAATTGTGTTGTATTTTCCATCAAAATACAAATACCTTAGAAAAGGTTAGCAAAAAACTTTCTGAATATGGCATCAAGTTCTGTGTCGTAGAAAAAGTTAACAAATCATCGGTGGATGGTTATTCTTTTTTTGACAATGGTGTACCAACTATTATCATCACAAAGCGTTACAATCGCATTGATAATCTTGCCTTCACGGTCTTGCATGAGATTAAACACATTTTTTCTGATTTGATTGAAAGTTCTAATTATTCCCATATACAGATAGAAAATTATTCCAGAAAAAACAAAGAAGAGATCGAGGCAGATAGTTTTGCTGCAAATGCACTTATCCCAAATGAAAAATGGAAAGAAGCGCCAGCTGTTAAGATGAATTCATTTCAGATACAAAAAGATTATTCTCGTTGGGCATTAAGTAATCATTTTAATAAATGGATTGTGCTCGGTCGCATTTCATACGAGACCGGAATGTATAAGTTTAAAAATGATGGCACAAGGGTTATCCGATAATGCCCCTTACATCTTTGATGATTTTTAAAAGCATACATACCATTCTTTAAACATTTCTCTTAAGTTGCACTACCTGTTGACTCTATTGGTTTTTATTATTTACAATCCGTCAATTGACTTTGCAATAAAAAATGCTAACTTTGGAAACAATATGTGATTTAGCTAATATCATACAATATTATGGCAACAGATGAAGATTTAATAAATGAATATTTGAATAGAGAGCCCGAAAAATGCCCAAACGGTTTAATTCGTTTCTCGGCACTTTACGCTGCATTAAGAGATGCACGGAAGATGACTGGTCGGATTAATTGAGACAGGAAAAATTTGCGATAATAATGAGGATAAGTTTCATGGAGATCCCGGTAGTTGGTTGGGAGCGATTGGATATTTTTCTGTTCTTAACCAAATAGGCAATTGCTTTAAATTAAAATCTGAAGGCAAAGGAGATTCGAACAAAATAAAAAAGGCACTTAAATACTTTTCAGATTTGAATGATGATAAGGAAATAAATGCTTTATATGCTTTAAGAAATTCTTTTGCTCATGATTATTCTCTACAAAATATTAATAAAAAGTGTCCCGAATTGAATTTCTGTTTTGAAGTTTATGATGGTATAGATGGAAGAGTTGTTACTTTACCTCAGGTAGATTGGAATGATAGAAGTCCAAAAGCACCAGAAAATACTACACGTATAAATTTAAGAGCTTTTGGAGATATGGTTGAAAAACTAATTAATAATCTTAGAAAACTAGCTAAAGACGATAAAGTTGAAATTGCACTTAAAGGCGGGATAGATGAATTTAAGGATAGATATTTTTTCATTGTATATTCAGGAAAAAAATAATATACGGCAACACACATTTTCTTGAAAAAAATATGCGCATTTTCCATTTAAAATATTCTCAGGCAGATCTCTATAATTGAGCGCAAATTTATTTTTAGATCTGGTTTGAAGTTATTGGAAGTAGTTGATAACTCTTTTTTGATGAAAACTTTGAAGCCATCTTAGTTTAATTTTCAAATAGAAGTCAGGTCGAGACATTTTCCGCAAATGAAAATTGCAGACGTCAAAAAGTAAGACATTCATAATTCTAATGGAGGTGTCTAGTTGTCTTTTTGAAGTTCCAATTTATTGAAAGCGCTTTCGTTGAGGCCTCATATCCTTCAATTCCACGCATATAACTTGTTGGCAATACAACTATAATAGAAGACCCTATTTATTACGTCCTAAACATGGTTTTTATAATATGATATGGTTAGTCCTGGCTGTTTATTTTCAAAATGGGCGTCAAATGGGCGTCATCAGTTTGAAAATTTCTGCAAAAGGAAAATCGCAAACGCTTAATAATAAGACATTCGCGATTTTAACTGGAGGTACCTAGCAGATTCGAACTGCTGTAGGCGGTTTTGCA
>JAQVXN010000236.1 GCA_028709135.1 Bacteroidaceae bacterium
TACATCATGTAGGGATGTGTGTCAATAGTGCTTTGAAATTTTTTTCTATGGGATGTAGAATTACCCCCCTAACAGAATGTTCGTTAAGGCTACAGTTTATGAATTTATTCCTATAAAGTAATAGTCATCTCTTAATATTGCTTATTGTTTCATTTCTCGCTATTCAAGGAATAGAAAAGCCAATCTACTGATAGCATCATAATATCCCCTGATACATAGAATTTTTGAATTTTATGTTTAAAATCCGAATGTCATCTATAAAACGACTCAAAAAATCGGGCCGGAAAAATGCATTTTTTCGGCCCGATTTTAGCCCATTTTTTGCTTCAAAACCACTACATATAGTGGTTGACCTGCCTTATACGCCCTATGAACCACTATTCGTCATCATTATTATACACTCAACGTGGCTTGAGTGGACAGCATTGATGTCGTGGTATGCGGGAACAGGTCAACCGTTTTTTAGCGCTTTCACGGTATGTGGAAACATATCAACTTCCCTTTAACAGATTATAAACTCCTCAGCATTAGTTCGAATAGCATTATTATATCCATTTACTGCTTCGTCAGTAATATGAGTTACATAGTATAAGCCATCGTCTTCTGTACATTTACCCTTCATCATTAATAACCTCGGGGTTATCGGAAGTAGGCCAATCAATTTCTCATCTTCTCTTTTATGTATGAAAGCAGTACTGTCACTTGTAATAAATTTTGTCGGACCGTCTGCTACCAAAAAATGAAAGCTTGTGTACTGTAAGCTAGCCATTGCATCTTTGAAAATCACGCCGGTATCATTCAAATACTGACGATAAAATTTCAATAATAAATAATGCCTCATTTCATCGGCAGCTGTTTTTAGCGCTGGCAAGATTCTCTCACCTTCTGGGATTTCAATATTATCTAGTAGATCATTAGTCAAGTTACTATACATTTCTTCAAAATGCTGATTTGAGTTAAAACCTCTCCAGTCCAGAGCAGTAAAAAACTTCGTTAGATAATCCTTGTCAAAAGCTGGAATACTGCCATATGGAGTACATAGTACATTCTCTTCAATTTTGGCAACTTCTAAACCCCAGTTATTTTCATACTTTGTTGACCAATTAGTCTCGATATCTTTGATTTTTATTTTCTCTATTTCAGCCTTTAACCTCTTTTTACTTACTAAACTACCATCCTCTCGCTTAATAATCCAATCATCAAAAGCATGATAGTTCTTATTCATATCCATCGATGATTTAAAAATTTGGTTTTCATATTCAACTGAATATGTTAGAATCGGCGCAAATATAATATTTGTATCAGCCTCTGTGCATAAAGGCATCCCAGCCTTGATTGAGTGAAAGTCTGTCATCCCAGCAATTCTTTCTTTATTACGTTTGACAATATTACATGGAGAATCTAGAAATTCTACATTAAGAGTACCATTTCCATATGCCCACGCTGACATATATGTTTGCGGAACTAGATGGTGGTATTTCGCTTGTGTCTCCGTCATAGATTGATCCCCCCTAAATTCTATTTTATAAATCATCAGCTGTTCTCTGAACTAATTTACATAAGCCTACTTAAGTCATATTTGGAAATATTGGTAATTTTAGATGTTCTTAATGCCCAGTACTATCGCTGCCACAATATCTAACCTAATTATAATGCTTCGTACATAAACTAATTTAATACTGATATAACAAGTATTCCTCTGAGATTTCTGGAACAATGACATCAGATGACTTATAATTGTCAGCATAATAATTAATAAGACTATCCTTATCATAAGTATTAAGATGAACAATTATTATTTGCTCTGGTGAAAGGTCTCCAAATACATCAAATATTTGCCTTACATTTGCATGACCGCTAAATGCTGATGTTTTAAAGATTTTGGCTTCAACTTTATATTCAATATCATCAATTTTTATAAGCTCCTCCCCATTAAAAACCATCCCGCCAATTTCATCTGGATCCTGGTAGCTTACTGAAATGAAGTTTGTACTAACATCCCTAATATATTGTTTAAGAATTTCCTTTGAGAATCCAGTTGATATCATCCCAGATGTCATAACTGCAATCTCACCATATGATACATCAAGATTATACGCATTACTGTCAGCCATATTAGGATTGATCTCAAGATTATTAATATCAAAAATACCCGTAAACATATTGCCACTAAAATATTCATTATAAGTGTCTTTGTTCGCTGAATATTTTCTATATAAGTTTGTAATTTCCTCTATAGTTGGACTAAAAACCTTAACACGTGTATTCTCTGGGATGGTACCTTCATTAATGCCGTTTCTTATTTCATATAAAACTTGCTGAGATCTATCAACAGCAAATGCTGGAATAATTACTCGTTCATTGTTTCTAATAGCATTTCCTATGTACTCTCTGAGTTTCTGCCTTTCTTCCTTCGTATCATAATCTGTTACTTTTGTTCCATACGTACCTTCTACAAAAAGATAATCTATTGGTTTTTCAAACTTTTTATTAACAGCCAAAAGAGGGTTGTTATTGCTTCCTATATCACCTGAAAAGAGAATATTCTTGTCCCCTGCAGTGAAACATATCATAGAACTACCTGGTAAATGTGAAGTATAAAAAAATTCAGCTGCAACACCATCACTTAGCTCAATTACCTCTTCGTAATTTACTGGAATTATTTGATTTTCTAATCTAGTAAGCATTTCCATTTCGAGATTATCAACAGTTGTATTATGGAGATAAAATCCCTTTTGATTCAGTTCATCCCTCTTTGATTCTATATATACTCTATTTTGGGGTTTTACCTCATATTTCCCATAGTTAAATCTATCTAAATAAACTGGTTTGGAATCTTTATTGTTATTTCTTGAATAATAAAATTTCTCTGTACCTATATCAGTATATTTAAGATTAGATAATGTACTTACTACAGTTATATCTTTAGTAACAGCCGTCATATATATCGGTCCATCATATCCCTTCTCAAGTAGCAAAGGAAGTCGTCCTATATGATCAGCATGTGCATGAGTTATGAATATTGCATCAATATTTTTTATATCTAAGCTAGATGGTAGCGGGTAATTACTACCTTCGTCACCGTAAAACGAACCTACATCTATAATATAATTATTTTGTCCAATGCTAAGACTATGTAATGAGCCGCCTACCGTTTCTAAAGCACCGTATCCTATATATGAAACAGTTGTAACATCATCGCTTACTTCAATGTCATTATTAATTGTACAACTTGTCATCAGTAAAAAAATTAGCGCTATAAGAAATAAATGAAATATCCTTCTCTTCCTGAACATATATTTCCTCCGTAAAATGTTATTCTTATTTATGCTTAGAGTAAATCTAAAAAAGTTTACTACAAGCTTGTAGCACATAATTGTTCAGATTACTTATCTTTTGATTTTTCTATCATCTGTTGAACCTCTTTGATAGAAAATATTCCATCTTGCTTAGAGTGTAATACCATGTGGCAATTAGGACAAACAGGAACAAGATCTTTTTCAGGATTAACTTCATAAGTCTCATCAATTAAGTGAAGTGGTTTTATGTGATGAACATGTATTTTCCCTTCAAAATCTGCTCCATAAAAAGCTCCAAAGTCAAAACCGCATATCACACACTTACTTCCATGTATCTGAATACATTTATTCCGTGCTATAGGATTGCGTTCATAGGCGTTTATAATGATTTGCTTTTTTGCACCTTCGATAAATGTTTCTGCTTGAGTAGGAATTAGTTCTTCAGGTAGTAAAGTTTGATTCAACTCCTGCTTAAATACCGATTCAATATAATTCCTAAGTTGATCAGAAATCTTTAATGGTCCTTGAGGTGCAGTTTTTAGGCCATATTCTAATAAGGGCTTTAACGAAAGCCTATCGCTATCAACAGCCTGCAACAATTTCAAACGAGCATAACTGCGGTTTTTTGCTAAATCTTTTTCCTTATCATTTGTCCAAAATTCCTTATCATCAATTGTCTCATTGAAAGGTATATTTACTTTAATTACTTCAACATGGAACATGATGCGTTGATACGGTTTTGCACAATAAATATATATAACATCACCAACTC